>JAURGC010000038.1 GCA_030833985.1 Algoriphagus sp.
AGCGGCCGATACCTGGCTTAGGACGCGGATTACCTTTGTAGGCTACGTGGCGCATGATAAGGTGATGGATTATTACGCGCAGGCAGATGCGTTGGTATTGATCCTCACTGACACTAAAAATGCGCAGGGCAATATTCCTGGAAAGCTTTTTGAATACCTGGCCACTGGCCTGCCGATACTTGCTTTGGGTGATGCCTTGGGTGATGCTGCCGTATTGCTTGACCGTGCAGGTGGTGCTCCTGTGCTCGCACATGGGGACGAGCGGGGTATCCGCAAGCAGCTACGGGAGTTGTATGAGTCCACCGAGACTGGTACTGCAGCAACTTCCTTGGTACAGTATTCCCGGCAAGCGTTGAGTAGGCAGGTAGCAGAATGTTTGGATAAGGTGGTAAGAAATAAGTAGTAAGTACAAATGTGAATTTTTAGAAGCAAGATAGGAGCCAAGAGATTAGACTAAATACTGCTTGATTAAAAAGGCACTGGCTACCCCGGAAGGCACAGCAAAGTTTATTTCAGCTCTATTTACAGCGTATTTCCTACTTACTACCTACAATCCTAGATGCCAAGAAACCATAACTAACTATTTTTTTTCTACTTTTCGGGATGACTAGTCCTGCCTCCCTCTTGTTTGTTGCTGCCACACTCTGCTTATCCGTATTTTTTGCGGTTTGGCTAACGCGCTTCTCTTGGGGCAAATCGGTGGGCACGCCCATTTTTGTGATTTTGATCTGTGCGCTGCTATCCAACCTGGGCCTAATCCCCAGCGCCATGGCTTCGCACCCCATTTACGATGGTATCTTTACCTATCTTGCTCCACTGGGCATCTTTATCGCCCTGCTTGAGGTAGACTTGAAGAGTGTTAGAAAAGCTGGGTTGCCGCTTCTAGCGATGTTTCTTCTTGGCTCTTTTGCCACCATCATTGGTGTTCTTGTTGCTTGGTTGCTGGTGCAGCCGGCAGCGGCCATTGGGCCATTGGCACCTGCCATAGCCGGAATGTTTACCGGTACGTATATCGGTGGTTCGGTCAATTTTAGCGCAATAGCGCTACATTACCAGGTAAACGAAGCGGGGAACTTATTTGCTGCGGCCACCGTCGTGGATAACCTAGTGGGTACCCCTTGGATCATCGCTTCTCTGATTTTGCCCAAGTACTTGCAAAAGCTTTTTCCTCGTAAAAAACTTGCGTCTGCCGGTTCAGGGAAGCAGGTACGTGGTGCTGAAAATATCTCCCTAAGTTCCCTAGCGGCCTTATTCGCGCTCAGTTTGTTGGGATTGTCACTAAGTCAAGTGCTTGTGGGCTGGTTTCCACAGGTGCCCGAAATCATCTTTCTTACTTCCCTAGCGCTGCTCTTAGCACAGTTTCCGTCTGTGCAGCAGCTGCAAGGCAAGCACACGGTTGGCTTCTTTCTTATCCTTTTATTTTTGGCAGTGATTGGTACCCTCTGTGATCTCAGTTCTCTGCTGGGGGTAGGCGACCTGGCGGTGACTCTACTCTTGTTTGTTGGGACACTAGTGCTTGTGCATGGCCTAGTTATTTTTGGGCTTGGCGCCCTCTTCAAAGTAGACTGGGACGTAATTGCAGTAGCCTCACAGGCCAATGTAGGCGGCAATACCACAGCAATTGCTGCTGCCGAAAGCCTAGAACGTCCCGATCTACTGATACCTGGAATGCTTGTGGGTAGTTTTGGCAATGCGCTCGGCACCTATCTTGGCTTTGTGGTAGTTAGCCTGTTACTTTAATTTTATTTATTTTTCATTGCGTTTATCTTTCCTCGACCAATATACCCATGGAATCTAGCCTTCTCACCGAACTCTTTCTCCCATTTTCGCTTGCTGTCATCATGTTTGGCATGGGCCTTAGCTTGCGCCTAGAGGACTTTAAACGTATTCTCATTTACCCCCTAGCAGTAGGTATAGGCCTGCTCAACCAGCTTGTGCTGCTTCCCTTGGTGGCGTTTGGCATTGCCATAGGCTTTGCCTTGCCTCCCGAACTCGCCGTTGGGCTCATGATCTTGGCTGCTTGCCCTGGAGGGGCAACGTCCAACCTGATCACGCACCTTGCTAAGGGAGATGCGGCTTTGAGTATTACTCTCACGGCATTTTCCTCGTTGATCACTGTAGCTACCATCCCTTTTGTGGTCAACTATTCGATCGCCTATTTCATTCCTGGTGGGGAAGCACAGCAGTTGTCCGTGGTGGGTACCGTGGTCTCCGTGTTGCTAATTACCATCATTCCTGTGGGGCTGGGCATGCTTGTTTTAGAAAAAGCCCCTGCGCGTGCTGCCAACTGGGACGGCCCTTTTCGAAAGTTGTCGGCCGTGTTTTTTATTGTGATTATTGTGGCGGCCATTGCCAAAGAGCGGGCAAACCTCGTAGAATACTTTGTGGAGGCCGGTCCGGCAGCGCTGTCGCTAAATGTAGCCACGTTGATGCTTGGATTTTTGATGGCAAAATTGGTACGACTCGATTTTCGTCAGGGCATGACGGTAGCCATTGAGTCGGGTATCCAAAACGGTACCTTGGGTATCACCCTTGCGGCTACGCTACTAATGAACTCTGTAATGACGATACCATCAGCGATTTATAGCTTGTTGATGTTTGCAACTGCGGCAGCAGTGATCTTTGTGGGGAATAGTATGGCTAAAAAGGAATCTGCTTGAGAAAAATACGATTTTTATTAGCCCTTGGGCTGCTACTGGGGGGATGCCTTGATCTTTGTGCCCAAACCTACTTCAACGAGGTGGGGAGGAGGATTTTATACACAGAATACGAAGACAAGATTCTATCTGGACCCTACTTTGGCGTTCCGGCTGAGTCGCCTGGCGCTATGCGCTTAGTACACCGCATGCCTGTAGGGGTGACCAATGCCAAGTTGTTGTATGAAAAATTGGGTATGTTGACTGATTTTCAGGCGGGAAAGCCTTTGGTGGTGATTTTTTATCCAGGCAAGGACGAGTGCAATTCTGCTCCCGCTACATCGGACCCGAAATTGCTCCGTTCCAATTACGATGCAGTTCTCAAGTATGCCAAAAAATTTGGAACAGCCCCGCCTGTTTACTTATACCAGGAAGCGCATGGCTTGGAGAAATATGCAGGTATTCACTCTTGGATTCCCGATCCAGAGGGGATTTTTGCGCAGTTTTTCTTTCAATTCCCTTATCCGTGTAAGAGCTTTGTAGTGATTAGCCCCAAAGGCAATTACCGGGCGATTTTGGGAGAGTTTCCCATTTCTCAAATTTCAGTAGCCCTCAAAAAACTATAATCAGGTGAATACCTCTGTTCCTAAGTTAAGGAAGGCCACACTTTCTGATTTGCCCGAGCTTTTAGCCTTGGCGCAAACCGCTTTTTTGCAGGCATTTACCGCGGGAAACAAGCCTGAAAATGTACAAGCCTATCTTGCTGAAGCCTTTACTGAGGAAAGGTTGACCAAAGAAATGCAGGATTCGGCTTCTACCTTTATCGTGGCAAGTTTGGAAGGGAAACTCATGGGATACACCAAACTCAACTTGGCGGCTGCACAGGCCGACGTACAAGATCCCACATCGGTGGAGGTAGCGCGCTTGTATACCTTGAGAGAAGTTTGGGGTACCGGGGTGGGGCAATTGCTCCTGGATGCGGGGATCAATTTTGCGAGGCAGGAGGGAAAAACTTGGCTATGGTTAGGTGTTTGGGAGCACAATGCCCGTGCGATTCGTTTTTACGAGAAAAATGGACTTTGCATTTTTGGAAGCCATCCCTTTCCGTTTGGTGATGAAATTCAAAACGATTGGTTGATGCGGGTGGAGGTTTAACTTCCGGTTTGGCAACTTCAAAAAACTGAAATTACTCACATCAAGGGGTTGGAAGTAGTTTCTTGATTTAATTGCTGAAGCTAAATCCAAGTTTCTTTAGTCCAGCCTGCACCTCTGGGGCTTGCATAAACAACTTCCAGCCAAGTCCACTTCGGTAATTTTCAATCATACTTACTGCAGGTCCTTGGTCTATTGCTAGGTAGTGGGGAGGAAAAAAGTTATGTTCTGGGCTCATTGCATCGTAAAATCCATAAGGTCCAAAAACTTTTTTTCCATAGGTTTCATACAGGTTCCGAATGACCTGCAAGGACTCTTTTGGAGTATAAACAATGGAAGAGATAGCCGCAGTGGGTGAAATTACCCCATTGTCGCTATCTGGGCGATGTGCATGGTACCCTGTAATCGAGTAGGAAGCCGTTAAGCCCCAAAGTTTCTCTCCATATCCTTTAAATTTTCCTGGATTTGCAATACACCATGCACGGTTAATCAAGGTTTGATTCGTGTTTTCTACCCAATAGTCTGCATAGGTGTCTTTTAGCCCCTTCGGGTTTAATCCCAAAAAAGAGTAATGAGCCCAGAATAATGGGCCTCCAAATTTTTCAGCACCTTGGTGGCGAAGTTGTAATGCAAGCCCATAAGCACCAGCAGCACTACTTTTTATTTCACCAGATCTTGCCCATCCTTGGTGATAGAGTTGCGGATCGATGGGATGAGTAGGAGATGCTGCGGCCAATACGTAAGCAATCAACGTTTCATTATAGCCTTCCAATGCAAAATTCATTTCCCAAAGGTATTTTGGGGACCAATGCCAGTAGAGTACATTTCTACCCCTACTGTGGAAGTTCCAGTTCATTTCTTCCCAAAGGAGTTGGATGCGAGCAGCAATGTCTTTTTCGCTTGCATTTCCGTTTTTGTAATATTCACGAACAGCAAGTAGTCCTTGCATCAAGAAGGCAGATTCTACAAGATCTGCTCCATCATCTTTTTGGGAAAATGGCTTCACTTTACCCGTTCTGCCATCTAGCCAATGAGGCCAGATGCCATTCCATCGGTCTGCCTTTTCCAGGAAATCAAGCATTTTTTGAAAGTGTTCATTGGCTTGGTTGCGCGTAATCCATCCTCTTTCAATTGCTCCTAAAATCCCAATAAGCCCCATGCCAGTTCCTCCGGTAGTCACCACATGTGCATCCTGTGCAGGGTAGACCCCATCCATGTGGATGCGTTCTGGTGCCATACCTGAATTTGGTTCTGCACCTTTCCAAAAGTACTGGAAGGTATAGTATTGTACCGTATCCAAGAGTTCTTCGTCGCTTAATTTGATCTGCGATTCTGAGCCAATTTTTTGTTCTTGCACACAGGAAGAAGAAATCAAGAGTAAAACTAAAAGGAGACCTTTCATTGGCAGTTTTTTGTAGAACGAAATATCACCATTTCATCTTGTTTGACAAGGTAGGCTAGTTATTTTAGCAAAAAAAAGCATGAAAAGCTCCCTATTCACATTATTTGTAGCTCTATTCTTTGTAGGAACAACCTTCTCCCAGACGAAGGAGCCCATTCTCATCTTGATTTCCCTAGATGGTTTTCGTCACGATTACGTCGAAAGATTTCAACCTGAGAACCTCTCTCGATTTATAGCTGAAGGTACCGCCGCAAAGGGATTAATTCCATCTTTTCCTTCCAAAACCTTTCCCAATCACTATACCATCGCTACGGGGATGCTTCCCGAGCACCATGGCTTGGTAGACAATTCCTTTTACGAACCTTTTAAAGGCCAGGTGTACACCATGGGCAATCGAGAAATTGTGCAAGATGGGTATTGGTATGGAGGGACGCCAATATGGGTACTTGCGGAGCAACAGGGGATTAAAGCCGCGAGTTATTTTTTTGTGGGTACCGAAGCTCCGATTCAGGAAGTTCGTCCTAGTTATTACTACGAATACGATGGGGGAGTGCCAAATTTGACCCGAATTGCCAAAGTATTTGATTGGCTTCGTTTGCCAGCTACCGAGCGTCCTAGACTGATCACTCTTTATTTCTCAGATATGGACGATACCGGTCATCGGTACGGACCCAATAACGATTTGGAGTTGAAAAAAACCTTGGATCGATTGGATCACGAGCTTGGAGCCTTATTTGAAGGACTGGAAAGCTTTGACCTTCCTATCCATGTAGTACTTGTATCGGATCATGGAATGACAGAAGTGAAGCAGGAAAACTTAATTTTACTGGAGGATTTGACAGCGGGAATAAAAGGACGTGTAGTCAACAATGGAGCATTGGCCCACCTGCATTTGGAGGATCCTAAGGAGAAGAAACATGTAATTCAACTTCTTCAGTCTCGACATCCAAACATCCATATCGATGACCTAAGTACCACCGAAAACTACCAGGACATGGCTGCTTTTCCTCAGCGTAAAGGGGACCTCTTGATTCTGCCTAACCGAGGATATTATTTGACCGATGTGCGGGGAAAGGTTCGCTACCAAAACAATGCCGCTCGATTTCAAACACAGGCCTTTGGGGAGCATGGATTTACCCCGCGCTACGAGGATATGTACGGGATATTTTATGCGAAGGGGCCACAGATCAAGGTAGGTTTAGCGTTGGAAGCGTTTCAAAACATCCATATCTATCCGCTTTTGTGTCGAATTTTAAACCTTCCCCTTCCTGCAAATTTGGATGGGGACCCCTCGGTTTTGGAATCTGTGCTTCTCCATTAGCAGAGTTTCTTTGAGTTAAATTTCTATTTTTCAACGGAGGTTATTTTTAGTATGTTTTACTAAAAAAAGGACTTTCTATTCATTTTTTGCGGGATTTGCTACTTCCCTTTTTTTCGGCTAAACAATTGGGTTTAAATACCAAAAATCTATTAGTCCATTGTGGAGTCTTTTCCATTATTCCATTCGTTAACAACTAACTTTCTTTCGCTTACAAGGCAAGAGAGGGAGCATCAAAAAGGGTGATTTTTTTATCTACTTTTTAATCTAGTCTTTTAAGAGGAATGGGCAAGTCTTCTTAAGGGTGATTTTTTTAACTGATTTTTTTATCTGCTCCCTCTCCTGGCTTGGTAGCTATTATCGACAGCGAGAAGTGAAGTGACGCTAGTTTTTTAGAAGGGTTCAGGATTTCCGCCCTGCGTTTGCAAAAGGGAGCAAATTTAATTTTTTGAAAATGGAAGCAATAAAGGGTAAAAAGGTGTTGCTTGTGGGGGTGTTTGCAAGCTTATTTTTTCTGCCGTCTCAGGCAGATGCCAAAATGTTTGGTCAGGAATGTGAAACGGAGGTTATTGGTGGAGGAGAAGTGTGCGTTATAATTAAAACGATTTGCAAACAGCGTTTTTTCTGGATGAATGTGGGGACTAACGTCGAATATGGTACCCCTGATTGTACTCATCTGATGTAGGCTATTTTGGGAGAGGAATTCATCTTTCTCTTATGTGTTAATGTACTAATTATGAGAAAGATAGGCATATTTTGTTTTATTTATTGGCTGGGCTGGCATGCTTCGTTTGGTCAAGAGGCTCAAGTGATCGAGTTGGCTCCTGTGGAAATCATCCCTACGGACAAGATTTTGGTGTATTCCAATTTTTCAAAAAAGGACAGGGAAAAAAATGGAACCGTACGAGGTCCTTCAGGAGGAAAAAAAATTGCTATGCTGTCTGGGTTTAAAAATCTAGAAAAATCTACCATTGAATTGGAGGGCCTAGAATTCTTTTTCAATTACAATTGGACGGAAGATTCGTCTGGCTTTTACATACAGCCTGTGGTGGTGGAAGAAGATGGATTGCCGGTTGGTGATGGAGTTGATTTCCCAGAAAAATACTTGGTAACCAGCAAGCTTCGAAACCGTCTCTTTATTGATTTATCCTCCAAGGGCATCTGTTTGGCTCCCCAAGAACGGGTGCTGCTGGGTATTCGGTTTTTAGAAAATGTAAATCCTGAAACACCAAATAAGTTCGATATTACGGTTTTGAGTGGTAAAATGGATGATTCCACCTATCTCTTGTATTGGGATGGCCGGTTACCTGAGAAAATATACGATTCAGGCAAGCATTCTGCTGGCCTGAAATATTCGGTAGTGTATAAATTGAAGGAATAACTTAATTGGTAAAGGGGTAGGATTTCTTGGTGTCTTCCTTGATACTTGGCTAAAAACGCTAATCCCATCTCTCTACCCCTCCGCATTCCAATAGGCCATCCGTTCCATGCGCTGCACCTCGAGCGAGTAGAAGCCAAATTCTTCTACCACCTTGCCTTCAAGGCAGTAGATCGCTCTGCCTTTGAAGGGATACTGTTTGACCGTAAGCGGGAAGTGAACCGTATCGATCCAATGCCCTTCCGAATCGATAAAGGTCCCAAAATTCATAACCTCTCCCTTGATCGTCCGGGTGTACTTGACGGTGACTAAGTAGCCAATTACCTGCACGATTTTTCCTAACTGCTGCGGCAGTTCTTTCGCCTTCACCCCCTGGATGGCTGTATCCTGGAGCAAGTGGAAGGGGGATTCCAGTGGGAATTCCAAAATATCGATTTGATCCAAGATGTCCTGACGCACATCCAGCTCCTCCAATACAGGCACCTGAGGAGGCAAACTTTCCCAGGAATTGCCACCTGTCGATTGCACAAACAGTTCCTGTGTAGGTCGTACCCCCACCAGCTTGTGATGTAAAAAATGGGCCTCCCAGAGGAGCTGCTGCTTGGATTTGCCCGTAAACCGGAATGCTTGGATTCGAATCAAAATCAGCAGTTGCTCCAGTCCACAGGTGACCCGTCGCACAAAGTCCTCCAACCCCAAAAAAGGTCCCTGAGCCTGCCGCTCTTGCAAGAGGTGCTCCACGGTTCGTTTTTCAAGATGCTTCAGGTGGATCCAGCCCAAGTAAACAATTGTTCCGCTGATTCGAGTCAGGTACTCACTTTCGTTGAGGTGGGGCGCTTCCACGATTGCTCCCTGCATTCGCAGCTCGTGTACATAAAATTCGGTGGAGTAAAACCCTCCAAAATTATTGATTACCCCCACCATAAATTCCAAGGGAAAATAGGCCTTCAGGTACATGCTCTGGTAACTCTCTACTGCAAAGGAAGCGGAGTGTCCTTTCGCAAAGGAGTACCCTGCAAAACTCTCAATCTGCATCCATACAGCAGCTGCCTCGGCATCCTTCCTCCCCAGCTGCTTGCAGTTGTCAAAGTAGGTTGCCTTGACGCGCTCAAACTCGTCCTTGGAGCGAGATTTACCACTCATGCCTCTACGCAGCACATCCGCCTCGGCCAGACTCAACCCTGCAAAATGGTGGGCTACTTTAATCACATCCTCCTGATACACCATGATGCCATAGGTTTCTGGCATGATCTCCGCGAGCACAGGATGGGCCTGCTTCCTGCGCTCCGGGTCCCGATGCCGCAAGATGTACTCTCGCATCATGCCTGATCGAGCTACCCCAGGGCGGATGATGGAACTGGCAGCCACAAGCTCCAAGTAGGTATCGGCCTGCAGCTTGGCCAGCAGCATGCGCATGGCCGGAGATTCTACGTAAAAGGCGCCAATCGTATGCCCGCTTCGGAGAAGTTTCTTGATCTTTGGGTCCTGCTTAAATTGGGCTACTGCTCGGATATCTACTTCAATTCCCCGGTTGCGCTGGATCAACTCCAAGCTAGACTTGATGTGTCCTAGCCCTCGCTGGCTCAGGAGATCAAACTTGTGTAAGCCGATGTCTTCGGCCACGTGCATGTCGATATGGGCCACAGGAAAGCCCTTGGGAGGCAAACTAGTAGCGGTGTAGTAATGGATGGACTTGTGCGATAGCAACAGTCCACAGGCATGAATGGTCAGGTGGGAAGGCATGTCATGCAGCACCTGTGCATAGCGAAGAATCAACTTGCCCAAGCCGTCGGGGCTATAGCTTGCTTTGTCGGCCTGCTGTAGCAGGGACTCAATCTCTGCCTTGGGTAGGCCAAAGACCTTACCGAGTTCACGAATCACGGAATTGTACTGAAAGGTGCTGTACGAGCCGAGTAGCGCTACATGAGCCTCTTGACCTACATTGTATTTTTTAAATAAGTAGTCAAATACCTGATCGCGGTCGGTCCAACTGAAGTCAATGTCGAAGTCTGGAGGATTTTCTCGGTACAGGTTGATAAAGCGCTCAAAGTAGAGGTCCAGCTCTATGGGGTCTACATCGGTAATCCCCAAACAGTAGGCTACCACGGAGTTGGCTCCAGAGCCTCGGCCCACATGGTAGAAATTGCGGCGATGGGCAAACTGCACGACGTCGTAGTTGATCAGGAAGTAAGACACAAAACTCTTTTGCTGAATCAGCTCTAGCTCCTTTTCAATCCGCTTACTGACGGCTGCAGAGAGCTGGGGGTAGCGCTGCTGGGCTCCTCGGAGGGTTTCTTGGCGTAGAAATTCAAAATCCTCCCCTCCAGTACCAAGTAGGTCTCGTTTGTTTTTGATCGCCTGAAAGTAGAAGGAAAACTGGCACTGTTCCAGTAGTTTTTGCGCATTGAGGAGCAGGTAGCTGTGGTTTTCGCAGCGAGCGATGAGCGAGGCATAGCCATAGAGCTGATCGGAGGGATCCGCCTGTTCCTGCACAGGGAGTTTGCTGAGTAGCGTATTGAGTTCCATACTGCGCAGGAGTCGGTGCGCGTTAAACTCGAGTTTGGAGGAAAAACTAACCGGCTGCAGGAGTACCAATTTTTCTCGTTTCCGGTACCAAGGCGAGGAATGCAGCTTGTTGAGTTGGCTGGGGTGGATGCCTACAAATTCATGTTCGGCCAAGGGGAAGTACTCCTTCGGAAAAGGGTAGACCACAAAACTATTTGCAAAGTGTGGTGCCTTATCCGCAAAAGGCTGCTTGTGTAATAGGTGCTCGGAGAGGTGCTTGTTGAGTTCGTACATGCCCTCCTGATTTCGTGCGAGGCCAATGTATTGCTGGATGATGCCGTTCCTGAAATCAACCCCAATTACCGGATGAATACCTGCTTTTTGTGCCGCTCGGATAAAAGGGAATACCGCGGCACTGCTGTTGATGTCTGTGAGTGCAAGTGCGTCTATCTTTCGTTTTTTCGCTTCGGATACGAGTGCTTCTACCGATAAGGTGCCGTATTTGAAACTGAAGTGGCTGTGGCAATTGAGAAACATGGAGTCGGCAAGATCTTTCCGAAGACTATCCTCGGAATGAAGGGGATAAGTAAAATAGAATGCAAGGAGATTGCCCTTCCCTGAAAATCAGGTAGGAATCAGAAAATTAAAATGTTAATATTTTTAACATTTTAATGTTTATAATATAAACAAAAAGAAGAATAAAAAAAGATGACCCCAGAAAATAAAGTAAATTTTCTATTCGCTCCACACAGATCGAACGAATAAAATCCGCACATCTTTTCTGTCTTGATCCGCGTGAAACAGTTTTAGGCAGATTCCAGGAAAAAGTACCCAAAAATAGATGATTCAGCGTATCCATTCCCTCTATCTACCGAGGTGGAGCGTGAAAAAAAGGGTTGCTGCTGACTAGAGTTGCTAGGCCTTGGAGAGGAGGAGTTGAAACTCCAAGGCACTACAGACTTTGAACTCATCGGCTTCAAGGTCCTCAAAAATTTCTTCGTCAGCGACGATATTCGTTTTCTCAACATGTCCATCGGGATGAAGTATAAGTTCAATCCCGGTATAGTCTTCTGGATAGATGCAAACCAAGACTTGGTAATCATCAAAAATTCGTTTGAAGTACTGCGAAATTCCTTTTGCCACGGTAAATTCTCTGTTTGATTAAAAATAATTCAAAAAAACCGAGGAGAAGTATTGATTTTTCCAAAGCCTTTCTAAATTTGTGGAAAGCTAATGAAAACAAACGCAAACAACTACTGGTGGTGGCATTCAAAAACTTTCCTTGGGAAAGCTCAGAAAGCCGTTGCCTAGATTTTGCGCAATACATACCTCAAAAGGCTTACTGGTTTTCCCCGGTAAGCCTTTTTTTGTGCCTATACTTCAACCAAAAATGTCACAGACCATTCTCCTACACACACAGTACCGCAAGCGATTGGCTGATACCATCACGCCAGTTAGTATTTACCTGCAAGTACGCGATCGCTTTGCCAATCCTATCTTACTGGAGTCCTCGGATTATCGAGGGCAGGACAATAGCTATTCCTATATCTGTTTCAACCCACTTGCATCATTTTCCTTTACCGCAGGTGCGGTTTTAGAAAAAATGCCCAATGGAGAGGAGAAATCCTATGAGGTAGGCCCAGAAAAACCGCTGATGGATTGCTTGCGGCACTTTGGGAATTCCTTCCAATCGAACCCAGACTCTTTCAAATTCAGTACAAACGGCCTTTTTGGCTACACTCAATACGATACCGTAGGCTGGTTTGAGGACATTCAGCTCCAGGGTACTCCTTCGAATGAGGTACCCATGATGCATTATGCCATGTATCAAAATATCATCGTGGTGGATCATTACAAAAACGAGCTTCATCTTTTTGAGCATTTGCCCGAGGGTGCTGAGCGTGCTTCCCACTTGGATGAAATCGAAACATTACTGAATAACAAGAATATTCCAGCCTACTCATTCAAGAAGGAAGGGGAAGAGTTTTCCAATTACAGTGATGAAGAGTTCTTGGAATTGCTTGCTCAAGCCCAGAAGCATTGCCAGCGTGGAGATGTGTTTCAGCTGGTCCTTTCTCGCCGATTTACAACTGCCTTCAAAGGTGATGAGTTTAACGTGTACCGCGCCCTTCGCTCGGTCAATCCTTCTCCCTACTTGTTCTATTTTGATTACGGATCCTTCAAGGTGTTTGGGAGCTCTCCAGAAGCTCAAATTGTAGTAAAAAATAGAAAAGCCACCCTCTACCCAATTGCAGGTACCTTCCGCCGCACTGGCAACGATGTTGAGGATGCCGCCCTTGCACGCAAGCTATACGATGATCCCAAAGAAAATGCAGAGCACGTCATGCTGGTAGACCTGGCAAGGAATGACCTCTCGCGTTCTTCCGATCGGGTGGAAGTAGAGGTCTTCAAAGAAGTACAATACTACTCTCATGTGATCCATTTGGTATCTAAAGTAACGGGTCAGCTTCCCGAAGGAGCAAATCCACTTCAATTAGTTGCGGACACTTTTCCTGCTGGAACCCTTTCCGGCGCTCCAAAATACCGAGCTATGGAATTGATTGATGAATTGGAATCGGTTAATCGTCAATTTTATGGAGGTGCAATTGGCTACCTGGGGTTCAATGGGGACTTTAACCATGCCATTGTGATTCGCTCTTTTGTATCCGAAAATAACCAACTTCGGTTTCAAGCCGGTGCTGGTGTTGTTGCCAAAAGTGACATTCGCTCCGAATTACAAGAGGTGGCCAACAAACTGGAAGCCTTGCGGGTGGCTTTGAAAACTGCAGAACAGATTTAAGCGATGCATTCATGAAAATCTTAGTCATAGACAATTACGATTCTTTTACCTACAATTTGGTATACCTGATTAGGCAGCTGGGCTATGGACAGCAATTGGACATTTGTCGAAACGATGCCTTTGCCCTTGATGAGGTGGAGCACTTCGATAAAATTCTCCTTTCTCCAGGACCAGGTATTCCGGAAGAGGCTGGTCTCATGCCTGCTCTTTTGCAACGGTTTAGGGCGACCAAATCTATTTTAGGCATTTGTTTGGGACACCAGGCCATCGCAGAGGCTTTTGGTGGAAAATTGCACAACCTAGCTGAAGTCCAGCATGGGGTAGCAGCAACCTTCACGGCAATGCCTGATCGACTATTTGCTGGATTACCTAACCAGTTTGCTGTAGGGAGGTACCATTCCTGGGTAGTAGACGAAGCATACCTGCCTGTTGAACTGGAGGTGATTGGACGCACGTCGGACCAACAGATTATGGCCATTCGGCACAAGCAGTATGACCTACGGGGTCTACAGTTTCACCCAGAAAGTATACTTACGGAACACGGATCCCAATTGATCCAAAATTGGCTTCAATCCTAACTTGACTTCTATCTCCTGATGAAAGATATACTAAATCACCTCATTGCACACAAAACCCTCTCTCAGCTGCAGGCGAAAGAGGCCTTGAAAAACCTAGCCACAGGATCCTATCCAAGTAGCCAAGTAGCTGCCTTTATGACCGTATTCCTGATGCGCAGTATTACAGTGGAAGAGCTGCAGGGTTTCCGAGAAGCCATGCTAGAACTCTGTGTACCCATCGACCTTTCGGAATACGATGCCATGGATCTCTGCGGCACGGGAGGCGATGGCAAGGACACCTTTAATATTTCTACACTTTCCTCCTTTATAGTAGCAGGTGCCGGGCAAGCGGTGGCCAAGCACGGCAATACAGGTGTCTCTTCCATTTGTGGATCCTCCAACTTGCTCGCCCATTTTGGATACGAGTTTAGCGCGGATTCGGACCAGCTGCGACGCAGCTTGGATCGGGTAGGTCTCTGCTTTCTACATGCGCCACTTTTTCACCCTGCCATGAAAAGTGTGGCACCTATCCGAAAGGAACTTGGGGTAAAGACCTTCTTTAACATGCTCGGACCCATGGTCAACCCTAGCTTTCCCCGAAAGCAATTGGTAGGAGTGTTCAGTTTGGAATTGGCTCGTTTGTATGGCTACCTCTACCAAGAGACAGCAGGCCGATTTGCCATTTTACATTCCCTAGATGGCTACGATGAAATCTCGCTGACAGGACCCTTCAAAATGATTACCAACGGAGGTGAGAAACTCTACCATCCCCAAGGTTTAGGATTGGAGCAACTTTCTCCAGAGAGTATTCTTGGGGGGACCACAATTGCCGCGTCTGCACGTATCTTTGAACAGGTACTTCGAGGAGCCGGTAGCGCTGCGCAAAATCAAGTGGTGATTGCCAATGCTGCTGCTGCATTAGTGACCGCAAGGGAAGGCCTTGACTTTGCAGAAGCGATAGCTATTGCCAAAGAAACTTTGATGAGTGGAAAAGCTCTCCGTGTCTTTACGGGATTAATCCAGCCTCAAACCTCCGTATCTTTCAATTAAGCTACTCCAAAGATGAATACGCTAGAAAAAATCATTGCAGATAAGTACCTGGAAGTGCACGTTCGGAAGCAGCAATGCCCTGTATCGCTTTTAGAAAAAAGTAGCGCTTTTACCAGAAGCCCTCTTTCCTTAAAGTCATTTCTACTAGACGCTACTAAGTCTGGAATCATCGCCGAATTTAAACGAAAATCTCCTTCCAAAGGACTGATCAATGGCATCTCCTCTGTGGAGAAAGTGAGCAAGGGATACGAGTTGGCTGGTGCCTCAGCCCTATCTGTGCTAACCGACCAGGAGTACTTTGGAGGAGCTACAGTAGATCTTGAGATAGCCAGAAAGGAAGTGGCAATTCCGATTTTGCGGAAGGATTTTGTAGTGGATGAGTACCAAATCCTAGAAGCCAAATCCATGGGAGCGGACTGTATTTTATTGATTGCTGCAGCTTTGCCCCCAGAAAAAGTTAAATCCCTTGCAGATTTTGCCCAGAGCATTGAACTCGAGGTACTTATGGAAGTACACAGCCTAGTCGAATTGGAGCAATCGTTCTGTGATTCCTTGGATGTAGTCGGGGTCAATAATCGGAACCTAAAAACCTTTGAGGTGTCTCTGGAAACTTCCTTGGAATTGGTGGATCGCATTCCAAATCAGGTAGTCAAAATTTCAGAAAGTGGAATTTCTGATCCAGCTACTTTGGTATCCTTCCGAAAGGCAGGGTTTGATGGCTTCTTGATTGGAGAGAATTTTATGAAAACACCTAGTCCAGAACAGGCTGCAATGGATTTCATCCAAGCATATAGACGTTTAATGAGTAAGCAAGCTTTATAACAAAATGGAACATGGAAATTAAGGTTTGTGGGATGCGAGAGGAAGCCAATTGTCACCAATTGGTTGTAGAAGTTGTTCCAGACTGGATGGGGTTGATCTTTTATCACAAATCGCCACGTTTTGTCCGGGAGGAAGAATCCGACTGGATAAGTACCTTGCCCTTAAAAAAAGTTGGAGTAGTGGTTGGGGAGCAGCAATCCATCATGCTGCAAAGAATTTCAACATTTGGGCTGTCTGCTTTGCAATTACATGGAGGAGAGTCTTTGGAAGTGGTAAAAAATCTCAAATCAGCTACGGAGGCGCAGATTTGGAAAGTTATTTTCGTAGCGGAAAATTTAGATTGGAAGTTCATGGAAGCTTTTGTTCCTCATGTAGATCGCTTTCTGTTTGATACCGCTTCGGCAAGTAAAGGGGGGTCGGGAAAGCAATTCGATTGGAGGCTACTGGAGGACTATCCCTTTGACAAGGGGTTTATGCTCAGTGGAGGCTTGACTGCTTCTCATGCACCTGCTATCCGAGAATTGGCTGGACGCATTCCGCAATTACTGGGAGTGGATCTCAATTCGGGCTTTGAATTGGCCCCAGGGCAAAAAGATGTGAATGCCTTGCAGGCATTTAAACAAGAATTAACAAAGTAAATTAGTGGAAGATGAAAACTAATGAGCAGATGATACAAGTTGACGAAAAAGGGTTTTATGGAAAATTTGGGGGTGCCTACATCCCCGAAATGTTGTACCCCAATGTAGAGGAGCTTCGAGAAAACTGGGAAGCAATTGTAGCAAGCCCGACGTATCAAGAAGAATTTCAAAGTTTACTCAAAGATTTTGTGGGAAGGCCTACGCCGCTCTATTTTGCAGAAAGGCTTTCCGACAGTTTTGGGGCTAAGATTTACCTCAAGCGGGAAGACCTTTGTCATACAGGTGCGCATAAGGTCAACAATACTGTGGGACAGATTATTCTTGCGAAGAAGCTGGGTAAAAAACGTATCATTGCTGAGACCGGAGCGGGACAGCATGGAGTGGCCACGGCTACCGTCTGTGCGTTGATGGGAATGGATTGTACTATCTACATGGGGGAATTGGACATCAAGCGTCAGCGTCCCAATGTAGAGCGTATGCGAATCCTTGGAGCCAATGTAGTTCCAGCTGTGTCGGGTTCAAAGACTTTAAAAGATGCTACCAACGAAGCCATGCGTGCCTGGATCGCTGATCCTGTGGGAACGCATTACATTATCGGTTCGGTAGTGGGACCGCATCCATATCCTGAGATGGTGGCTCGTTTTCAATCTGTCATCTCCGAAGAGATCAAATGGCAATTGCTTGCCAAGGAGGGTAGAGAAAATCCTGACCTGGTGATTGCTTGTGTAGGGGGAGGATCCAATGCTGCAGGAGCATTTTACCATTATTACAATGAGAAGGCCGTTCGATTGATTGCGGTAGAGGCTGCAGGGCACGGGATTCATTCTGGAAAGTCTGCAGCTACTTCCGTATTGGGTACTCCGGGGATTTTACATGGTTCAAAAACTTTGGTGATGCAAACTGAAGATGGACAGGTGATAGAGCCACATTCCATCTCTGCTGGATTGGATTATCCAGGAATAGGTCCAGTCCATGCGCACCTGCATGCGGTGGGACGCGCTGAGTTTGTCGGTGTAGAGGACGAGGATGCAATGAAGGCAGGCATCCTACTGAGCCGGACGGAGGGAATCATTCCCGCCATCGAAACAGCCCATGCTATCCATGCCCTGAATCAAATCTCGTTCAATCCAAACGACCTCATCGTGATCAATCTTTCAGGAAGGGGAGATAAGGATTTGGAAACCTACATTCAATGGGGAAATTATTGACAGAGGGCACACTAAAAAATGGCTATCCCTTCCTTTTCACCTTTGCCTTGAACTTATGAATCGAATTGACTATTTATTTCAAACTAAAAAAGAGCGGGTGCTCTCCATCTATGTGACGGCAGGCTTTCCGAAGTTAGAAGATACTCTTGCTGTGATGGAAGCCATTCAAGCCGCTGGTGCGGATATCATTGAACTTGGGATTCCCTATTCGGATCCTATAGCGGATGGACCGACTATCCAAGAGAGCAATACCCAAGCCTTGGAAAATGGAATGAGTATCAAAATGCTTTTCAACCAATTGGTGGGTTTCCGTGCTAAAATCCATGTTCCCGTAATCCTAATGGGGTACCTCAATCCAATCATCCAGTTTGGGGTGGAGGAGTTTTGCAAAAAGTGCAAAGAAGTGGGTGTAGATGGACTCATTCTGCCAGATCTACCTATGAGCCAGTATCTGGAGGAGTACAAAGCTCTTTTTGAAGAATATGGCTTGTTTATTAGTTTCCTAATTTCTCCACAAACCTCCGAAAAGAGAATTCGTGAAGTGGATGAAAACTCTAATGGCTTTATTTATATGGTTTCTTCCCATGCCATCACGGGTGCCAAGTCAGCAATTTCTAAGGAGCAGGAGGAGTACTTTGAGCGGGTAGCGAATATGAATCTAACTCATCCAAAATTGATTGGATTTGGGATTTCGGATGCTGCCACTTTTCAACTTGCCTCGCGCTACAGCCAAGGAGCGATTATTGGTTCGGCATTTATCAACGCTATCGCCAATTCCTCAGATTTGAATCGAGATATTCAAACCTTCCTAGAGGGAGTGCTATCCGAAAAATTAGTATAGGAAAAACTTCTAGTAAAATTAAATTAGATAGTGGTTGCTCCAAGAAAATAGAAAATATAGAACCCTTTAATTTTAAGAGAAAGTTCTGCTAAAACTAGGTCATGAAAGTAGCATTAATCAAGTACAATGCCGGGAATGTTCAATCTGTACGTTATGCGCTAGAGCGCTTAGGGGCGGACACTGAACTCACTGATGATCCTGAAATAATACGGTCGGCCGATCGAGTAATTTTCCCAGGGCAGGGAGAAGCGAGTTCTGCCATGGCCTACTTGAAGGAACGGAAATTGGATCATGTGATTCGAGAAATCAAACAACCTTTCCTGGGTGTATGTTTGGGTTTGCAATTGCTTTGTACGCATACTGAGGAGAATAATACCACCTGTTTGGGGGTCTTTCCGGTAAAAGTCAAGCGATTTATTCCAAGTGTCAGGGGACAGGAAAAAGTCCCACATGTAGGTTGGAATTCCCTGGAAAACCTGGTGAATAATCCCTTGCTGAAAGATCTTCCTGATTCAAAATTTATGTACTATGTCCATAGTTACTTTGCGGAATTGGGAGAACATACACTGGCAACAACCTCTTACATTCAGGATTTTACGGCTATTTTACATCGGGACAATTTCTGGGCTATACAAGCCCATCCCGAGAAAAGCAGTGTGTTTGGGGAAAAATTATTGGAAAATTTTCTAGCTCTGCCTTCTTCTTTACCTCACCTATACTAGCAACTAAAAAACTTTTTATTGCTCACTAATTCTAAACCTATGCATGTAATTCCGGCTATTGATTTGATTGGAGGCAAATGTGTTCGCCTTAGTCAAGGGGACTATCAGCGCAAAACCGATTACCACAATGATCCCCTAGAAATGGCAAAGCGCTTTGAGGATGCAGGATTGACACGATTACATCTAGTGGATTTAGATGGTGCCAAAGCTAAAAAAATCATAAATGGAGACGTTTTGCAGCGTATTTGTCTGGGGACTAATTTGAAAGTGGATTTTGGAGGCGGTATTCAAGCACAGGAAGAACTCGAAAAGGCTTTTTCTTTAGGTGCACACCAAGTAACAGGAGGAAGTATCGCTGTACGGAATCCAAGTCTGTTTGATGCTTGGTTGGATACCTATGGTGCAGATCGGATTATTTTGGGTGCCGATGCCAAGGATAAAAAAATTGCAGTTGGGGGATGGGAAGAAACTACGACATTGGAATTGATCCCCTTTATTAAAGAGTATTACCAAAAGGGTGTTCGCGAAGTAATTTGTACGGATGTGGCAAAGGATGGATTGCTTCAAGGCCCTTCATTTAACTTGTATAAGGAAATTTTACAGGAGTTGCCAGCATTAAAACTTATAGCCAGTGGAGGTGTGTCCTGCCTAAAGGATCTGGAATTATTGCAGGAAATAGGTGTGTATGGGACGATTGTCGGCAAAGCTTACTACGAGGGAAAGGTGAGTTTGGAAGAACTAGCTCAATTCGAATAAAATTAACTTCATCACTAAATCACTCCATTCAACATCTACTTAATTTACTTATTTCAAACCTATCCATGCTAACCAAAAGAATTATTCCTTGTCTTGATATCAAAGATGGCCGCACGGTCAAGGGAGTGAATTTTGTGGAACTTCGAGATGCGGGAGACCCTGTGGCTTTGGCCAAGTTGTATTCCGAACAAGGTGCAGATGAACTTGTTTTTTTAGACATTACCGCGACGGTAGACAAGCGAAAAACGCTAGTTGATCTTGTCACTCAGGTAGCCAAGGAAGTACGAATACCGTTTACGGTGGGAGGGGGTATCGGGTCGGTGGAGGATGTTTATTCTTTGCTTGCAGCAGGTGCAGATAAGATTTCTATCAACTCTGCTGCAGTAGCACAACCGGAACTGGTGGATACCTTGGCACGGGAGTTTGGCTCCCAATGTGTGGTGGTAGCCATTGATTCTAGGCAAATGGATGG
Organism: Algoriphagus sp.; assembly: GCA_030833985.1. Classification (GTDB taxonomy): domain Bacteria; phylum Bacteroidota; class Bacteroidia; order Cytophagales; family Cyclobacteriaceae; genus Algoriphagus. Next base: position 20,258 of record JAURGC010000038.1, read on the forward strand.
GATAGACTGGGTACATACCCATGGAGGAAGGAAAGCGACTTCGCGACAAACTAGGGCTTGGGCAAAGGAACTTGCCGATCGGGGTGCCGGAGAGATCCTGCTCACTTCTATGGACCATGACGGGACCAAGGCAGGTTTTGCATTAGAATTGACTGCTGCGATTTCAGGAGCTTTACCAATTCCAATCATTGCCTCAGGTGGAGCGGGAACTAAGGTCCATTTTAAGGAAGTATTCACCTCTGGCAAAGCAGATGCAGCACTTGCTGCAAGCATATTCCACTTCAAGGAAATTGAAATTCCAGAATTGAAAACGTATTTGAGTGATGAAGGGGTAGTTGTAAGAAAATGAAATAAAAAAGAGAAATACAATTGAAATACCTGCCGTGGCGGGCGAGATTCGCGAAATAGGATAGCTCGAAGAGTGCGATGACCTATTTCACCTAGCTAGATTTATGTCAATGTATTTCTATAGTATTTCGTTCATTTAGTAAATAAAATTTGAAAATGAATATTGATTTTAAAAAAATGGAAGGTTTAATTCCGACAGTGGTACAAGATGCACTAAGTGGGAAGGTATTGATGTTGGGTTACATGAATGAAGCTGCATTGGCACAAACGGAAGCGTCAGGCAGAGTGACTTTTTTCTCACGTAGCAAAAATAGGTTGTGGACCAAGGGGGAGACTTCAGGTAATTTCCTAGAAGTTATCAGCCTTCAAGAGGACTGTGATGGGGATGCTATTCTCATCAAAGCTAAACCACTCGGGCCGGTATGCCATACAGGAGAGGATACTTGTTTTGCCGAAACCAATACCTCTCAAACTGGATTTATTGACCAACTGCGATCCATCATTAAGGATAGAAAAGAAAATCCAACGGAAGGCTCCTACACGGCTAGTCTTTTTGCCAAGGGCATTAATAAATTAGCACAAAAAGTAGGGGAAGAGGCTGTGGAATTGGTGATTGAAGCTAAAGATGACGATAAAGGGCTTTTTTTAGGAGAGGCGGCAGACTTACTATTCCACTACCTAGTTCTACTTGAGGCTAAGGGCTATGAATTGGACGAGGTAGTGGAAGTACTCAAGCAGCGGCATTCAAAATAATTCCGGATTCACTAAGACTACAAAAAAAGAGCCCGAATCCTTCGAACTCTTTTTTTAGGGATTTGTAGCGCATTAAAACACTGGAAATTCTTGTTGTAAGCCTTTGAAGGCATCAATAATTTCCCATCTAGGCTTGAAGTAGCTGTCTTTC
>JAURGC010000052.1 GCA_030833985.1 Algoriphagus sp.
AAACTGCCAATCTTCGATTTGGGTAGACGCATAGCGTCCTTCCACCATTGGAGCTAGGAAATTACCATAGCCAAATCGAACAAAACCAGGATATTGATTCGACTTTGGGAGTGGACTATCCAATGGACTAGGTTCAGCGGAAACAACAGCAGCAGGGACCTTCAGAAAAAAAGAAGCTACAGGAAAATTAGTTATTTCTAATGGCTTTGCTTGTGGTAATGCAGGAGCTTTTTCAAAAGTCCGAAGTCTTTTTGGAAGACGGATGATGCGATCTTTTTGGATGATGAACTCTTGATCTTTAATCCCTCCCTTCGAAGTGGATTGCGCTTTTATTTGGAGCAGACCGACCCAGCAACAGCCCACAAACAGGAAGAGGTGATATAAACTTCTCATAATCTAGTTTAGGCTGTTTAGGATAGACGCTGCATTCTCTTTTACAGTTGCATTAGTACTTTGATCTAGGATAGATTGAAGCGTGGCCTTTGCTTGGAATAATTCCCCAAGCACAATGTAATTTTCAGCCAGCATCAAAAACAAGCTGCCATACCAATAATCAAATGCTGAAAATCCTTCAGAATAATCAAAAATCAGCTCGTTCGACCCAATTAGATCCCCCTTTTCTTGGTAGCCAAGCGCCAGTAAAAGAAGCGCTTCTGCACCTTCCTCGGTCTTGTATTCTTGAATTAGAAGACCAAAACTATCTTCAGCATCCGGAATTTGGCCCATTAAACGTAGTGCTTTCCCCTTAATTAGAAGTGCCTTAGGCGTTGATTCTTTAAGGTTGCTTGACAAGGCTAGTAATTTATCAGCAAAAGCAATCGTCTGGGGGTAATTTTGCAAACCAAAATGCGCTTGCAGTATCCCTTGTAGAACTTCAACTTCTTCCAACTGCGTTCTTGATTGCTCCAGGATTGGTTCTAAATAGCGAAGTACTTCTCTGTAGTTTTTACGCTCTAGCTCTATTTTACCTAGTTGTTGGAGTGCCATTATCCGGTAAGTAGATGGCGGCTGTTGCTCCAACAATATAAAATATTCTAACGCTCTTGAAAGCTCTCCAAGTTGTCTGTATGAATCTCCCGCAAAATACAAAACCTCGCTATTATGAGCAGACTGAGGATTATCTTGTAGGTAATTCTCCAAAGCCTTGGCTGCTTGAGTATATTTTTGATTCAAATAAAGGTTCTTTGCCGCTTCATACTCTAAAGCTTGAAGTTCACCTGCTTGCGGATTTTGTTGCTTAAATAATTGAAGGTATTTTCCAAACTCTTCAGACCTTTCCTGGACTGCTAAAGTCTCTTGAAGCCCCTTCAAAGCAACTTCTGCGTTTTCTGCCAAAGGATATTTCTCCAGAATGAATTGGTAATCCGCTAACGTTTGATCGTACTGTCGGATGGAATAATTGGCTATTGCTCTTCCTTCTAATGCAAAAGGAATATATGGGGAATTGGGTCTTGTCCCTATTAATTCTGAAAAAGCTGCAATCGCTTCTTTGTAATTCAATTCTTCTAAAAAGAGTTGCCCCTTTTGGTAATAGGCATCTTCTTGATAGACACTTGAAGGAAATTTCGAAATCAATAAGTTGAGCTGTTCAATGGAAGCTGAATTTTTTCCCTGGTAATTCTGAACTAGGGCCAATTGCAAATAGGCATAGTCTTGGCCTGTAATTTTCTCCAAAATCGCTTGTTGAAAGGTAGCTTCTGCTTTGGAAAACTTCTTTTGAACAAAATAGCAATCTCCCAAGCGAAGTAGCCCTTCGTGGTAGTTGGAATCTATTTTATTTTGAATTGAATTGAGATAAGTTTGAAATTGTACTTCAGCCAAGTCATATTTTTGACTATTAAAGTAGGCATAGCCAAGTCCATAGGTCGATTTTAAGAAATATTCTTTCGAGATCCCCTCTTGATTGATTGCTACTCGATAAGCTGCTATTGCCTGTTCCCAATCTTCTTGAATGCTACGAATTTCTCCCTTCCAGAAATACGTCTCTCCCAACAAACCAGGATCGACTGGATAGTTTTGTGATTGGGTTAAATAGGCGATGGCTTGATTGTACTTAGAATCTCTATATTCAACAAGTGCTTGGTAGTAAGTAACCTTTTGGAAGGCCAGTTGAAGCCTTGGTGATTTTGTATTGAGGGCATTTAATTGAGCTATGACACGGAGGTAATCCGATGAATTGAGTAATGCGTCATTGAGTAAGTTTTGTACTTCTACAACATTTTTCCCTTGCCGATAAGTGGTCAAATACTCATCAAGGGCCTGAATTGCTGCTTGAAAATTACCTCGTCTGAGGTTGACTTTAGCAAGGTTGACACTCGCATCCTCTTGGATATCGGAATTTATCGTGCTGGAGGCTGCCACCTGAAAGCTACTTCCTGCAAACGGAAGATTTCCGAGCTGCACGTAAGAATGACCTAAGAAATAGCTTGCTGCTTGTTCCAATTCTGGATTTCCCAATGCTGCTATTTTCAGGTATTCACTTGCTTTCAAATAGTTTTTCATTTCAAAAAATGAAACTCCAGCTTTATAACACTCTTCTTTTGTCAGTTCTACAGTGTCAAACAAACCATATTTTTCGAATTGGAGTGCTGCATTTTCAAAGTCCTTTGTTGCATAATATGCTTCTGCCAAATACAAATGAATGACTTCTTGCCTATCCAAGGGGACTTGTGAATCCAGTAAGGGAACTGCATAAGAAATTGCATCAGCATAGTTGCCTTCCTGGTAATAAAGCGAAGTCAAAAGGAAAGGTACTTTCGCTGCATAGCTTGGATGTTGGGCTGCACGCTTGAGCTCTTGAATAGCTTGGGTGCGATTGCCTTGTTGCATGGCAATAAATCCACTGTAGTACAAAGCGTCCGATGCAATAGGTAAATTTGAATTTTTGACTTGATTCAAATAAATCGTTGCAGAATCATAGTTTAATACCCGAAAATAACTATACCCTAATTTGAAATTAATTTCAAGCTGCATCCCCTCTTCTATAAGCCTCGTAGGGGCCAATTGAAACCCCTCTATGGCTTCCAAATACCTTTTTCGTTGGAAATAATAGTCGCCTAGAAAGTTGGCTGCATAGACTACGCCTGGCTGTCCCGCATATTTCTGACAAAAATCTTTTAAAAGTCCAAGACCATCTTCCCGCTGCATTTGAATCGCGGCTAGCGCACGATGCAATTCTGCTTGTTTTTGTTGAAAAATGGGCAAATCAGAAGTTAGGAGCTGGGAATTGTCATAAAAAGTAGCAGCAAATACCTCTTGACCATACAAATTTCTTGTATGATCTAAAATTGCTTGTGGGCTGGTTTGGTAAAGGGAAGATTGTCCAAAGGAATTCAAAGTGAATCCTAGCCCTACATACAAAACCAAGTAATATTTCATGGGATGTTGAAATTTCAGTGCATTACTTTAAAGACCAGTTCTCGGAGAATTTCACCCTCGCTCATATTCCCTGAATCCACTCCTTTAAAACGAAGATCTGCTTCTTTTAGGTATCCAAATACATCAATTACCTTGCCCAACTTATAATTTTTCGCTGCAATCACGTATTCTTTTACCCCATAGGGATTGACTCCGATGGCTGAAGCAAGTTGATTTTCAGCAATTGAACCTGCTCGGTGCACTAAGGCAATCCTTGAAAAGTAGCTGTATAACAAAGAAAAAATAGGGATAACTGGGTGATTTTTTGGATTTTGAATGAAATAATGCACAATAAGATTGGCTTTATTGACATCTCGATAGCCTATCGCCTTGGTCAATTCAAAATTGTTGTAATCCTTATGAATTCCAATGTATTTGGAGATATGATCTACTGTAAAACGGGTGGGCTCGTTGAAATTTAGCATCATCTTACCTACTTCATTGGTCATCACTTCCAAATTATTACCAATGGAGTCTGCCAAGAGTTGGCTGGCCTTGGGCTCAATCTGGTGGCCCAATTCCTTAAAATAACTTCCAATCCAATCGTTTAACTTCCAATCTTTGATTTTTTCTGCCTCAACAAAAACAGCTTTTTTTTCCAGTTCTTTCTTCAAACTACTTCTCCCGTCCAGCTTTTTATGTTTATAAGCAAAAACTAAAATGGTACTTGGAAGCGGGTTACTCAAGTAATTCAACAACAGCTTTTGAGCATCTTCTTTTCCTAAGTCTGGAATATTTTGCGCCTCTTTGATTAGAACCAATTGCTTGTCCGCCATCATCGGGAATTTTCGCGCATGCGAAAGTATCGTACTTACTGCTGCCTCTTTACCATAGAGTACCAGTTGATTGAATCCACGTTCAACTTCTGGAATGGCATTTTTCTCCAAGAAATCACTAATCAAGTCAATGAAGTAGGGTTCATCTCCTTGCAAAAAGTAAATTGGAGCAAATTTTTTCGATTTTAAATCTTTTAATACAGCTTCAGGGAGGTGGGACATACCATAATTTTCTCTTGCTCCTAAAGATAATAGATGAAGGCATTCGGAATAGAATTTCAAATCAAATAAACTTAAATCCCATCAACTGGGTTTAATTTGCAAGTCTATTTTTGAAGCTATGAATTTTGAACAAGGAGTACTGAAGTACAAAGAAGGAGATTTTGAAGCTGCCTTGGTAATCTTTACTGCATTAATCCAACACGAAACTGAAAACCCGACGCTTTACCTTTACCGGGGTCGAGTTTTAACTCGGCTAGGAAAAGGTATGGAGGCATTGGCTGACTTTGATAGACTGGTAGAACTTGAGCCCTACAATACCGATTACATCAGTGATCGCGGGGTAGTCTTACACCTTTTGGGTAGAAATGATGCCGCTTTGGACGAACTCGACCGAGCAGCCAACCTAGATCCAAAAAATCCGTATCGCTACAGCAGTCGCGCCTATTTGAAAGATAGAATGGGTGACCTATTGGGCGCAATCGCTGACTATGAAAAAGCCATCGAATTAGATCCTGAAGATGCAGTTGCCTATAACAACCTAGGTTTGGTGGAGGAGAAACTAGGAAGAAAAGAAAAAGCGAACGCATATTTCACCAAAGCGGATGAACTATCTGCTTATCCTCCCAAAAAAGAAACTACCCTACCTGCAAGTCAAACAGCATCCATACAACCCCTTGCTTCAGCTAATCCTGTCAAAAAAGTTTCAAAACCCCCAAAAATGACAGTTACTTACTTTTTTTCTACGCTTAAAGCCTTGGTTACCAAGCCTGAAATTCGAATGGAGTTTTCGAGTTTCTTGAAAGCTGTTTTTACCAAAAAAAGAGTTTAGGCTTTTTTGATCACCCACAAGGGCTTGTTAATGAAATATGACATTTTTCGAGAAAGATTTTTTGCAAATAATTGATCAAAAAAATCCTTCTTTTTACTTAAAGTCACCAGCATATCTCCTTTGGCAAGCTGTAGGTAATTTTCCAATCCCAATGCCAAATCATCTCGAAAAGATTTAAGAACATAGTTGACCAATTCGTAATTCACAAAGGGTTTGATTTCTCCTATCATATTTTTATGCAACGCTTTGTCAATTACTCTTGATCTAGAAGAAACGTGTACAATGTCAACCTCTGAACTAAAAAATCGAGCAAATTCGATCACTTTTTGAATGGCTACCTTATCCTCTTCCACGTAATCAGTGGCATAGACTAATTTTCTTGGACGCTTAAAATACACCTTCCTTGGAATGACCAAAATATCACGATCAGTTTGCATAACAAGCTTACTCGATCGACTTCCAAATACCTGTTCCTTAAAATCATTCATCCCCTCTGTTCCAACTACAAGTAAATTTGCATTTACTTTTTGCGAATACTCAAGGGTACGCTGCACAATGGGGCCTTCAGAAATTTCAACCACGCAATCTTGGAGTCCATTCGGGATACTCTCCTGGAGAACTGCGTTTTGAAGTTGCCTTAATTTTTGTTTGACAAATTCAAGTTGAAGGTGACCTTCTAAGTCCAAAGGTGCAATTTTTTGGTAGTCTTGTTTATTCAATACATGAAAGACAATCAACCGTGCCTGGTACTTTTCACCTATTTTGGAAGCATACTCTAAGGCATTCAGCGAACAATCAGAAAAGTCAATCGGACATAAAATAGTGAAGTTAGCTGCCATGGTTGAAATTTAGTAACCTCTCGTGCGACTCACGAGATTTAGTAAAGGGAGTCCAGCTTTTAGCCGGTGGTAATTTTCAATTATTTGAGGTGATGCAGCTTTAGGATTGGTCACAGAAGCAATATGGGGAGTCAACTGAACTCTTTTTTCCGTCCAAAATGGATGAGCCTTTGGCAAAGGTTCTACTTGAAACACATCCAGTAATGCCCCCTGAAGATACCCTTTTTTCAATGCCACAAGCAAGTCTTCTTCAACTAAATGCTTTCCCCTTGCCACATTGATCAAATACGTTCCTGGCTGGCATTTTTCAAAAAGCTTCAAATTTAAAACACCTTCCGTATCAGGTGTCAAGGGGAGTAAACAAACTAAAACGTTGACTTGGGAAAGAAACTCCTCCAATTGCTCTTTGTAAAAATAAGGGTGTCGAAAACCTTCCTTCGGCGAAAAACCAAAACCTATTACCTCAAATCCAAGTGCATTTAATTTATCCAGAACATCTCCACCTAAAGCCCCAACCCCCATCACACCAATTCGAGTCGGAATCTCTGGGTTAGACATATCCCAAATCGCTTTTTGCTGGTCTTCTTGGTAACGAACAAACTGCCTATGGTAGTTCAAAACGCCCATGATCACGTAATTTGTCATCGACCAAGTTAATTTCTCATCCACTATTCGTACAATTGGCAAGTCCGTAGGCAGGTCCGAATCGGAAAGAATATGGTCCACACCAGCTCCAAGCGAACTGATTAATTTTAAATTAGGAAAAGAGGACAAATACCGGGGCGGATGCTGCCAAAGTAAGGCCATTTCAACTGCTTCAGGTCGTTTTATTGCAGGGTAAACTTGTAAATCTATTTCTGGAGAATGAACCCGCAATGCATCGATCCAAACTTGTGGATCTCTACCTGGGCTTACAATGGCTATACTCATATTTAAAAGCTGATTAGAAAATAAAAATAGACCATTCCTCAGGCGGAAAAAATTACTTTATCAAATTCCTTCCCCAATTGCAAAAAAAAAGAGATTATTCAGTGAACTTGCAGGACAAACTACTTTTCTAACCAAAATCCAGTCTAATTTATAGTTAATTTCCTTTAAACACTTCATTTGAACCATGAACACAAAAATCAAACTTTTATTCTTAGCCCTTCTATTCCTAAGCATGAATGGAATCGCGCAACAAATTCAAATGCCGCAAGCTAGTCCTAGTGCAAAACTGATTCAAAAGGTGGGCTTAACCGATGTAACTGTTGATTTTAGTCGGCCGAGCACCAAGGGGAGGAAAATTTTTGGTGAACTAGTTCCTTTTGGACAAGTTTGGAGAACAGGTGCCAATGGAGCAACCATTGTAAGCTTCTCCACAGAAGTTTCCATTGCCGGGAAAAAAGTTCCAGCAGGCTCTTATGCTCTTTATTCTATCCCGGGTAAATCCACTTGGACCATGATCCTCAGTAAAAACACAAAACTTTGGGGTGCCATAGGCTATGACTCAAAAGATGACTTCCTACGTTTTATAGCAACACCTGCCAAAACAAGTCGCCTATACGACACCTTCGAAATTGGGTTCAGTAAATTGACAGATGCTAGTGCCAACCTTTCCATTAAGTGGGAAAAAACGCGCGTGGAATTCACTATTCTGACCGAAGTAGATTCCATTGTCATGGATGATATCAAAAAGCAAGTTATTGATGCCCAATCAACCAATCCTGCATTACTTTACCAAGCAGCAAATTATTACTTCACCACCAATAAAGACCTTGCACAAGCTTATAATTGGATCAAGCAATCTACGGCTGCTGATCCAAAATATTGGACCTTACACTTACAGGCAAAAATTGAATTGAGCCTTGGTCAAAAAACAGCTGCTTTGGAATCTGCTACTCAGTCTAAAAAACTAGCCGAAGAAGGTAAAAACCAGGATTATGTGGGTCTAAACGACCGCCTGATCAAGTCAATCAAATAAAAAATAAGATTGCCAATCCCCAAAGATTTCCTGACTGAACTTCAAACCCTCTTTTCTCTGGTATGGGGTGAAAAAGCAGAGAATCAGATAAAAAAAGAAGCCTTCAAAAATTTGAAGGCTTCTTTTTTTGCTCAAAACTGGGTTTTTAGTGATCGTTATTTTTTAATGGAGCTGCTACCTACAAGGAGCTGAAACACCCATCCAAAAATGACTACTGCTAAACAGCCTATGACATTGTACCAAAGAAAGCCAATGTCCCAATGGATCCCTAATAGTCCTTCTCCATTGAAAAAATGAACGACTAAAATTAAGGCCTGTGAAAATAATGCCCCAATGAATACGGCTTGCCCCTTGATCCATTTAATAAAAAACCCAACTACAAATATTCCCAGAATCGTTCCATAAAATAAGGACCCCAATAAGTTTACCGCTTGAATTAAATTTTCAAACAAGGAGGCATAGGTGGCAAAAAGAATTGCACCCAGTCCCCAAAAAGCAGTAAATATTTTAGATGAATTTACATAATGTGATTCGGAACCTTCCTTTTTTACCGACCGCTTGTATAGGTCCACTGTAGTCGTGTTGCCAAGTGCATTCAACTCAGAGGAAGATGAAGACATGGCCGCAGCAAAAATAACGGCAAACAATAAACCTACCACACCCTTAGGCAAGTAATCCATCACGAAACGCATAAATACATAATCTGTATCTCGTGTTTCGGCCTTTGGGTCCTGGGTAACTAGCAAAGCCTTTACCTCTTCACGAATCTCCTGCTGTTCAACCTTCAAACTTTTCAATGTACTGGTCAACTCCTCCGTGGATTCCACTTTATCTAGATCGATTGAAGTCAAAAGTTGGGCATAAACCTGCTTGGAAGAATCAAAATTGGACAGATAGGATTGTTCCAATAGCGCAAAGTCCTGCCCATATTCACTTTGTCGAAGCGCTTCCGTTTGTACCCGATTGAAATGTACCGGTGGGGTAACAAATTGGTAAAAAACAAAAACTAAAACTCCAATAAAAAGAATTAAAAACTGCATGGGAATTTTTAAAAACCCATTCATTAACAATCCCATTCGACTTTGAGTCAATGTTTGTCCCGAAAGATACCGTTGCACCTGACTTTGATCGGTACCAAAATAACTCAAAAATAAAAAAACTGCTGCGGTCATACCCGACCAAAACGAATAACGATCTGCCACGTCAAAATCAAAGTTGACTACATTCAGCTTGTCCATCTTTCCTGCCACTTGCAACGCCTCCTGCAATGATATAGGCAACAATTGAATCACCATTATTCCTGCCAATAACATCCCTCCCATCATGACCGCCATCTGCTGCTTTTGAGTGATTGATACCGCCTCAGTTCCTCCTGAAACAGTATACCCTATGACCAATACTCCTATAAATAGGTTGGTCCAAGTGAGATCCCATCCCAATAAGGTGGATAAGATTATTGCTGGAGCATAAATCGTAATACCTGCTGCAAGCCCTCGCTGCACAATAAATAACAAGGAGGTTAGTGTTCTAGTTTTGAGATCAAAACGGTTCTCTAAATACTCATAGGCTGTATACACCTTCAACTTGTAGTAGATGGGCACAAAGCTCACAGAAATAATAATCATGGCTACTGGCAACCCAAAATAAAATTGGATAAAGCGCATGCCATCTTCATAGGCCTGTCCAGGTGTACTCAAAAAGGTGATAGCAGAAGCTTGTGTTGCCATGATAGATAGACCAATAGTCCACCAATTGGCTGTGTTTCCCTTGAGGTAGGTTTCTAAACTTTTTTTTCCACGCGTCTTATAGATGCCATAGACAACGATAGATACTAATGTTAGGAATAATACAAGCCAATCTAAATTACTCATGAATAGGCACAGGTTAACCAATAAAATAAAGTAATCATGGTCACCAGACTACCCATTAGCGCAAGGTAAATTTTGGACCATTGAATTTGTTTTTCTTTCATTTTATTGCTCAATCAAATTGATAAATAGTTTGATAGCGCCAGGAACGCCTGCTGGTAATTGTCTAAAAAAAGATAATCCCGTGTACACATAGGTTCCATCACCCATCTTAGTAGTAATCAAAGCCCCCTTTGTTGCTACTTCTCCAGGATCCTGAAGCGTCAAGGGGCTTTGGTATCGCCCGTCAATTTGAGTAGCGAAATAAAGTCCTCTCTCCTGCACCCAACCCTCAAAATCTTTCTGTTTGATGGGATTTGGATAGGAAAATAAGGAATGATTTGCATCAAATTGTGCGGGTGAACCTTCTACCGTCACTCGGTCTCGACCAATCAAAAAAGGATAGGGACCAAGTGTTTTGGTAACTAGTGGCGTACTGGTAGCATATTGTAAAATTAGATTTCCTCCAGCACGTACATAATCCATCAAAACAGGCTGGTACAGAGCCAAGTCTTCATTGGTGTTGAACCCTCGGATTCCCACCACTATGGCTTTAAATTGACTTAAAAAATCAAGACGAAAGTCGTCTTTTCCAAGAAACCTTAAGTCATAACCTAACGCGGACAAAACCTCAGGAACTTCATCACCAGCACCTACTAGGTAGCCAACCTTCTCCCCTGACACCTTCCAATCTGCTTGAATAAGAGATAATGTGGTAGGTGTAAAATAAGTTAACTTAGGGATGTGTGGATAGGAAATAGTCTGTGTAGTTTGGTCAAATACACGACCAGATACCGTTGTAAACCGTGCCTGTACTACTTTATGACTCTCTTTTTCCCCCCGAAGAAAAATAACCTTGTAAATACGCTGTTTTTGATCGGGTAATTCCTCTATACCCTCTATCGTATATTGATCACGGGTTAAACCTTCAAAATCTAGGCTGCCTTCAAGCAGCGTATTTCTGAAATTGACGGTGACCGAAACTGTTGCATCTGCCCCATCAACCAAAAAAAGAGCCTCCTTGGATAAAGAAATATCCGCTTCAGGAACCACAGTAAATGGCTCTTTTATTTCTCCTGCTACAGGATCATTGTATTTGTATTCCAAAGGTATTTCTAGTGAAAAGACTTCATCCTCTAGGGTAAAACTAAGCTTTCCACCCATCTTAGGCAGTTCATAAGGAATTCCAATTTTTTCTTGGCTAGCAACCTGAAATAAGGCATTCTCTACCGGGTTTTTTAGCCAATAAGGTTGAGAAATCGTTTCATCATCCTGTAATTTTAGTGGAATAGCCACCTGAGTCGGCACGTTTGCAGCGGCATCCTTACATGCATAGGTCTTGTCGTAAATCTTAAGGGAAATAGCTGAAATGACTTTCTGGGAGGGATTGGTAAATACTAACTCGGTAGTTACTTGCTCTCCGGGGTAGCCGAATTCTTTGGAGGCTAGAAACTCCATTTTTAAGCCCAACACTTTAAAAATAAGCCCATCCAACTTTTCAACCTTTTCATTTACCCAATCAGCGGTAGGATGTAGAGCTAAAATTGATTTTCTCAGCGCAAGCAGCTGCGGAATATGCTGGTCAGGCTGGCTAAAATTGAATGTATTGATTAGTTCATCCAATCTTCTTTTAACTTCTTTCCCTCCAGGAAGCTGTTCCCATCGGCTATCCAAATCTTCAAAAGGGGAAAGGGTATAAGCTTCACCACCAACCTGTTCGAGGTAATCTTTTGCATTGCCAGTTCCTGCAGTGGAACCAAAGCCCTGAGACTTGTGCATGGTGCGGCTAGCAGCAGCAAGCTGATGGTAGGTTTTTCCCAACAAGGGATTGTAGCCCCCTACTTCCATCACGTAATACCGCTTCCCTACTTCAGGATTGAATTCACCACGGAAATTGTATGCATTGAAAAATAGGCGTTTAGCTTGCCATGGCTTTACAAAGGCTAATTGATCCGAAAAAGCAGTCGGATTTCCTGCAAGTTCAAAGGCTTCCCCAGCAAGTATAGCCGAAGTAGTGTGGTGCCCATGGGTGATCCCCGGAGTGGTATTAAATCTAGTAATGATAATATCTGGTTGGAAGCTACGAATCGCCCAAACCACATCCGCTAAAACCTTCTCTTTATCCCAATTTTGAAGGGTTTCAGTCGGCTCTTTACTGTATCCAAAATCAAGGGCACGGGTAAAATACTGCTTGCCTCCATCTATTTCTCTAGCTTTGATCAATTCCTGGGTACGGATTTGACCTAATTCAATTCCTAATTCCTTACCAATCAAATTTTGTCCTCCATCTCCTCTGGTAAGGCTTAAGTAAGCCACGGCAGCATGCTCTCCATTGGCTAGGTAGGCGATTAATCGTGTATTTTCATCATCTGGGTGTGCCGCCACATAGAGTACCCTTTTGGTCTCCCTTAATTGTAGCAACTGATGGTACAATTCAGAGGAAGGGAGAGATTGCCCAAAAGAATACGTACTTAGAAAGAAAAACAAAAAATAGGACAGCAGGTACCTGAAACTTAGTAAAATCATGTAGATAAAACATTTGGTGTAAACTAAATCAATTCGCAACCAAATAAAATTGATTTTTGATGAATTCTTGGAAAATTTACCAAAGTGGTAAGCGCCTTTAGGAGACCCATAAAATTAGCAAAAAAAAAGGCCGGGAAATCCGGCCTTTTTTGGAGCATGTACTCAATTTTAATTTTCTTGCCAGTTAGCACCAAGAATAGCAGCAATTTTTTTATCCATAGCACTTGCTTCAGCAGTATTCTTTAAACGCGTATGCACTTGGAATAAAATAATCATGATGTCCGTATTGTCTGGTTTAATTTCCAAGGCCTTTGTGAAATAAGGAACCGATTGTTTGTACAAATCATCTGCCTGCCCACCCATTTCTTTAGATCTCTTCTCCCACTCTGCATCAGAAAGGGAATTTAGCTCGGCAAGAATACTTCTTGACTTTTCTAGCATCAACGCACCTGTATAATAGTTTCCTTCAAAGAAGTTAGGGTCCACTTCTACAGATTTTTTATAATCTACCAAAGCAGCTTCCAAATCACCTCCTTGTTCTTTTAAATAACCAGATCTTAAGAGTAAGCCAGGATTGTTTGGATCGTTTGTTAATGCCTCATTGATTTGAGCCATCGCTTCATCCATTTTATTCAATTGTAGAAGCAACTGAATTTCATATTCTGCCAAAACTTTATCATTTGGATACTCTGAACGGGCCTTAGTAACCAATTCAAAGGCACCTTCTGGATTCTTTTCTTCCGTACTTAAAATCTGCACCATGAAGTAGTACGCATTGATTTTGTTGTAAGAGGGCAATTCAAAAAGGTAACCAAAATGTTTTTTAGCATCTTCAAATCTCCCCAAATCATTTGCAAGAAATCCAGCATTGTAATGAATGGTGGAATCAGTTTTGTCGATTTCACCAGCGAGATTGAAAAACTCGTAGGACATCTCCATATCATCCTCATTGTATCTTTCTAAAGCTTTGTCGAAAGAAAGATTTTTTAAAGTTATGAGAGAATAGGGTCTTAGGTTATCGGGAATACCTGGAAGTTCTTCCGCATATACTTCTTTACCTACAGCAGAAGTAGCATTACTTCCCGCCATTTCAAAGGTGGTAGTGAATGTTTCCAATGCCTGACTACCTAATGCTAAAGTTTCCATCGTGTTTGAGGAATCTCTCGCGAAAATCTTTGTTTGGATTTGAGCCTTTATAAGAAAAGTAGCAGGATCTCCATTGGTTTCTGGATTGGTGACCGCAGCATCAATTGCCGTTAATGCAGCCTCCAAATTGCCTGATTTAAATCCTTTTTCTGCCTCTTTTACTACTTTTTTTTGTCCAAAAGCAAAGGTGACGGTCGCAACCATTGCTAGTGATAGAACGAGCTTTTTCATTCGTGTTTTTCGTTAGATATTGTTATTCAGTTGATTCTATGGGTGATTCGGGTGATTCAGGTGATTCAGTTATCTCCGTGGAATCAGTGACAATATCGGAAGATTCTGAAAGTTCTTCCTCTTCCCTTGAGATTTTTTCCACCGAAGAAATTTCATCCCCTTCTCCTACTTTAATTAAACGGACGCCTTGCGTAGCTCTTCCCATCACGCGTAACTCGTCCATGGAAATACGAATAGTGATACCTGACTTATTGATGATCATCAAGTCATCTGTATCCACCACTTCTTTAATTGCTACCAATACCCCGGTTTTATCCGTGATATTCATGGCTTTTACTCCCTTACCTCCTCTATTAGTAATTCGGTATTCATCCAGGTCCGAACGTTTTCCATATCCCTTTTCAGACACGACCAATAGTGTTGCATTTGGCTCAGATGCACAAACCATGCCAATTACAAAATCAGTCTTGTCGGTAAGTGTAATTGCCTTTACACCTGTTGCTGTTCGACCCATAGGACGTACTGCAGACTCATGGAAGTGGATAGCTCTTCCTGATTTGGCAGCAATGACAATGTGTTGATTGCCATTGGTTTTAGCCACATGAACCAATTGATCGTCCTCTCTAAAATTTAAGGCAATGATACCATTGGTTCTAGGTCTAGAATATTGCTCCAAAGTGGTCTTTTTTATTACCCCTTGCTTAGTCACCATCACCAAGAAGTGATTGTTGATGTAATCCTGATCTTCCAAGTTTTCCACCTGAATAATAGATCGAATTTTATCGTCTTGCGTGATGTTGATCAAATTTTGAATGGGTCTACCCTTGGAGTTCTTAGATCCTTCTGGAATAGCATAGGTTTTAAGCCAGAACAACTTCCCTTTATCCGTAAAAATCAACAGGTAATTGTGTGTAGAGGCTGTAAACAAGTACTCCGTCCAATCGTCTTCCTTGGTACTCACCCCTTTGGATCCGATTCCTCCTCTCCCTTGCGTGCGGTACTCAGTCAAAGCAGTCCGCTTGACATATCCCTGGTGGGAAACGGTGATCACTACTTCCTCGTTTGGAATCATATCCTCGTAACTGAAATCTTCAGCATTGTGCTCGATTTCGGTACGACGATCATCTGCATAGCGATCTCTCATTTCTTGGAGCTCAGTTTTAATGATCTCCATTCGCTTTCCTTCGTCTGCTAGAATGAATTTCAACTCCTCAATAAGGGCCATGATTTCCTTGTACTCGGCAATGATTTTTTCACGCTCCATGCCAGTAAGGCGTTGCAGACGCATATCCAGAATTGCTCGCGCTTGAATTTCGCTCAAATCAAAACGCTCCATCAATCCATTTCGGGCTGTTTCTGGATCGGCTGAACTTCTAATCAAGGAAATCACCTCGTCCAAATGGTCCAAAGCAATTAAATATCCTTGCAATATATGCGCACGTTTCTCGGCTTCTTTCAATTCAAATTCTGTCCTACGTACAACTACCTCGTGGCGGTGCGCTACGTAGTGAACGATCAAATCCTTCAGATTCAAGGTTTGTGGACGCCCTTTTACCAAGGCCACATTATTTACCGAGAATGAAGTTTGCAAGGCAGTTTGCTTGTAAAGGTTGTTTAAAACCACACTAGAAACTGCATCACGCTTTAGTTCGTAGACGACACGCATTCCAGAACGATCTGACTCATCTCGAATGGCGGAAATTCCATCTATTTTTTTCTCATTGATCAATTGGGCAGTCTTTTCGACCATGTTTGCCTTGTTGACCATGTAAGGAATTTCGGTGATGACAATCATCTCCTTGCTGCCTCCTTCTTTGGTTTCAATATTAGCCTTGCCACGAACGACAATACGGCCTCTACCTGTTTCAAAAGCAGCTTTTACTCCATTGTAACCATAAATGATTCCCCCTGTAGGAAAATCTGGTGCAATGATAAAATTCATCAATTCCGCAACGGTGATTTCCTTATTGTCAATGTAGGCAATGATCCCATCAATGACCTCTCCCAAATTGTGAGGAGCCATGTTCGTAGCCATCCCTACCGCAATTCCAGAAGCACCATTCAACAGGAGTGCCGGTACCTTTGCAGGCAATACTGTAGGTTCTTTTAAGGAATCGTCAAAATTGAATTGAAAGTCAACTGTTTCTTTGTTGATATCTACCAATAGTTCCTCAGCAATACGCTTGAGACGGGCCTCCGTATAACGCATTGCTGCAGCATTATCCCCATCGACTGAACCAAAGTTACCTTGTCCATCGACAAGCGTGTAGCGTAAGGACCAATCTTGGGCCATACGAACCATCGTTTCGTACACAGCTGAATCACCATGCGGGTGGTACTTCCCCAATACTTCACCAACGATTCTTGCTGATTTCTTATGTGGTTTGTTGTGTAATACACCCAGTTCCTGCATTCCATAAAGGATACGTCTGTGAACTGGTTTGAGTCCGTCTCGGACATCTGGAAGTGCTCTGGAAACAATTACCGACATCGAATAATCGATGTAGGCACCACGCATTTCCTCTTCAATATTAATTGGAATGATATGCTCGTTTTCTCCTTGGGCCATATACTATGTACTGTATCGTAAATTGAGTTGGCAAGATAGTAAAAAGCGAGCGGGAATAAAACCTTGTTGGGGATCCTTAACCTGCATTTATTTTATCAGTACCACTGTCCTATTTTTCGATTTTGCAAATTAAAAATCGAACT
>JAURGC010000008.1 GCA_030833985.1 Algoriphagus sp.
AAATAGCTCCAACTTGGCTTCTTTGTCCTTGGATTCCTCTCCAATGAGTTTGTCGTACGCATTCAAACGGGCCTTGCCTTTGGACTGTCTTGCCTTGGGTGACATGCGGATCCACTCCAATTCACGCTCCAAGGTCTTCTGCCGCTTGGATTCGGTTTTCTCCTCCTGCTTGAGTCGGTTTTGCTTTTGATCGAGCCAAGAAGAATAGTTGCCTTTCCAAGGAATCCCCTCACCACGGTCTAGTTCGAGGATCCAGCCGGCTACATTGTCCAAGAAGTAACGGTCGTGGGTAACCGCAATGACGGTTCCCTTGTAATTCTGCAAATGCTGCTCTAACCAGTGCACGGATTCGGCGTCCAGGTGGTTGGTCGGTTCATCGAGTAGCAATACATCGGGCTCCTGCAGGAGCAGTCGGCAAAGCGCCACGCGTCTTTTCTCCCCACCAGATAGGTTGGCCACGTTGGCTTCGGCAGGTGGGAGTCGCAAGGCATCCATAGCCTTGTCCAACATCACATCCAATTCCCAGGCATTGACTGCGTCTAATTTTTCTTGTACTTCCCCTTGCCGTGTGATGAGCTTGTCCATGGCATCCGGATCCTCCATAAGGGCCGGGTCCATAAATTTCTCGTTAATTTCTTCAAATTCTTTGAGCAAGGCAACCGTATCTGCCACTGCTTCCTCAACCACTTCCTTGACGGTTTTGCTTGGATCTAGTTTGGGTTCCTGCTCCAACATTCCTACTGTGTACCCTGGAGACCACACTACTTCACCTAAAAATTCCTTATCCAAGCCCGCGATGATGCGAAGTACAGAGGACTTACCGGAGCCATTGAGACCCAATACCCCAATTTTTGCCCCATAAAAAAAAGAGAGGTAAATATCTTTTAGGACTTTCTTCTGTGGGGGGTAAATTTTAGAAACCCCTGCCATGGAAAAGATGATTTTTTCAGCGCTCATGCCAGTAAACTAGTTAGATCTGTGAGTAACAATTGTAAAAGGCAAAAATATACCTTTCTTAGGATAAGTGAGGGCTAATTGATTATTTTGCGTAAATATTGCGTATTACCACCTATAACCTAGTTTAGTGCCATGAAACATACCTTTGGATATATCCAAGACGGAAAGGTCTTTCTAAAGGGATTTTTAGGGAGAGCTGATCGGATTATCGGGGAGGTAAAAGGAGATGAAATCTCCACTATCCAATACTTTGAAACTCGCTTTGCACAGTTCCAGGAAAAGGTAGCTAAGTTAAAAGCTGCAATTGAAGAAAATCAAAACAAGGGTTCTTTTTTAATGAAATTGATTCACTTAAAAGACTCATTGTATGAAAGTGATGCCTTGGGGGATTTTGCATCCTTGATTGCTGAACTCGAGGTGCAAGAATCCTTCTTGTCGGAGATTATCCAAGAAAATAGAAGCAAAAACTTAACGGTAAAGCGAGAATTGATAATCGAAGCAAATGCTTTAAAAGACAGCACGGATTGGAAAGAAACTACCGAAAAATTCAAAGAGCTAAAACTCCGATGGATCAAAACGGGACCAGTTGAGAAGGAAGTTCAGGAAAATATTGAAGGGCAGTTCAATGAAGCTGTCGATCATTTTTTTGCACAGCGTCAGGAATTTTACGATCAACTCACACTTCAAGCGGAAGAGAACATTAAGGTGTACGAAGCCCTTCTCCTTCAGGCTCGAGAAGCCCATGATTTACCAGATGCAAAGATGGCTTTTGACATCAGCAAACGAATTCAAAAAGAATGGAAAGCTGCCGGAAAAGTTCCTGCCGAGCGACGCCAACCTATTTGGGATGAATTTTCACGATTAAATAATCGCATCTTTTCCAGGTACAAGCGAACGCTTAATCTAGGTCCAGAGATGCATCCTCGGGAAGTATTGCAAAAAATTGAAGGCATGGTGGAGGAATTGAAAAGACTAGCCCATCTACCTACCAATCAAGAGATTACACTACGCGCAAAACAAATTCAAGAAGAGTGGAAAAAACTCCCGATGCGAAAGCCAAAGGAAGCCAATCTTCCCGCGCGTTCCTACCAGTTTTTCATGGATATTATCTTTGAAAAAGCTTTTTTAGAAAAGCTTGGAAATAGTAAGTACCCAGATTTTGGGGATAAGCCCCTTGAGGAACAAAAACAAATCAAAGCAGCTATTCTGAAAGATTTGTTGTACCGAGATCAAGGGGAATTGGAAACAATGGAAAACAATTCGGCTAACTTCCGTGTAGAGACTGCAGATTTCGAAATGATGATGAAAAAGAAGCTCTCCAATTTGAAGCGAAAGATCGATGTAAAAAATTATGTCCTAAGGCAACTTTCTCCGAGAACCTGAGTACAACCTTTGTATTGAAAAAATTACTAATCTTGCACTATTATCATCCGGAACACCTCCAAAAACAAAAACTATGTACTGGACACTTGAATTAGCCTCCTACCTTGAAGATGCTCCTTGGCCAGCAACCAAGGACGAACTCATCGATTATGCCATCCGCTCTGGAGCCCCACTAGAAGTTGTGGAGAACCTCCAAGAATTGGAAGACGATGGCGAGCCTTACGAAACCATTGAAGAAATTTGGCCGGATTATCCGACCAAAGACGATTTTTTCTTCAACGAAGACGAGTATTAATGAAGAGTCCCGCAGGTGCGGGACTTTTTTTGGAATTTCTCAGAATTTCTCTAGTTGTGTGCTAGTCTATTTGTTTTTTTCAAACTGATCAGGGGCTGTAGCTCTTTTTGAATTAATGCGGATCAATTCAACCATCAGACCAACCCTTATCAAAAAGAACTTAAATTCTTATTTTCTTTGGTTATTGATCACAAAGCTTTTATTCAAAATGTATTAAAAGGATTTGATTTCCAATCCACTAAACAATAAGGTTCCTTTTAGGATCAATACCTTGTTGGTATCCACCCCACCTTCGCGAAACATCCGCTTGTCTTCCAATCCAGCAGCGATATTGGACACTTCAGTACGGACATCCCAATGTGGGGGTATGATTAACTTGACACCGCCAAATCCAACCTCAAGGTCTAGCGAAATCACCCCAGTAAAATCCGCCTGAGTCAGGTCTAAGTCTAGGCTTCCAAAAATCACGGTAGCCTTTCCTCCCTGAAAATTTTTGGTCATTAACTTTCGATTCACTCCGCTAAAAATGACTCTCTCATTGATTCGGTCCAAGAAGGCTGTGCCCGTGGCGCGAACAAATCCTGAATCTGGAGCCTTTGGCGACTCCTCACTTGAGGAATTGCGATCCTCTACCAAGTCGGTGGATGCAATTCTCTCCGAATTTTTTGCGTCTGCTTTATTTTTTCGGGAGTCCTCCCAATTTTGCCAGACTTTCTCAAGGGCCCTATGCTCTTTCTTTTTATTGATAATCAAATAGATGCCTAGCACAATCAAGCCTACAGGCCAAATAAATTGATCAATCCCAAAGTCAAGATCAAATTCCCGTTTCAATAAAAAATAGACCCCTATAAAGAGGATAACCGATCCCATAAAACTCTTAAATTGCTGGTTGATCAAGGTAAAAACACCGATTACAATCAAGATCATAGGCCAGGTAAAAACCCAGCTAGGTATAAAAAGCCCAAATTTTTTCAAAAGCAGGACAATGCCAATTCCGAGGAGGATCACACCAAAGGCGATACTGCCGTCGTTTCTTGGTTTAGTGAAGTTGTTCATGTGAATTAAATTTAGTTAAGCAAATCTAGGATTCAAGACCAAATAACGATAAAAGAAATAGGTGATGCCCCTGTGGAGTCGGTAAAAAACTCAGGGAGATATACTAACGAGAGGCAAGTAGAAATTCAGCAAAGGCCAAGTCCTCCAGTGTGGTTAACTTGATATTCTCGGAATTGCCCTCAATCAGGGTAATTTCCCAACCTTGATGCTCATAGACCGTGGCGTCATCCGTAAAGATATCCAACTCCTCTACCGAAAAGGCTGTTAAAAGTTTGGCGACCTGAAAAGTTTGAGGTGTTTGTACCAACCGGAAAGTGGCTCGATCTTGAAAGGCACTTATTCCATTTGGATTTATCTTGCGAAGAGAGTCTTTTAGGGTAACCACCGGTATAGCACTCCCTGATTTTGCTGCTTCTTCAAAGCTGGATTGAATTACTTTTTCACTCACAAATGGGCGCACCCCATCGTGGATTGCAACTAGCCCATCGGCAAATGGAAGAGCCATCAATCCATTTTTCACCGATTGAAAGCGACTTGCTCCACCAGCAACAAGCTGGTGAGGGAGCACAAAATTGTGGGAATCACACAAGCCCTTCCAATATTCGAAGTCATCCTTTGGTAGAACTAGGATTAGGTGAAGTTCTGGTTCGGCGCTAAAAAATTTTTCCAGAGTATGCATTACTATGGGCTTACCTGCCAAAGGAAGGTATTGCTTGGAAAGGGAGCCCCCCATCCGTATTCCTTTTCCACCGGCGACGATTACGGCTGCTTTGTTCATTCGGGTTGAAATCTTAGAAAAATGATTGCCACAAAAAGAGGCCTCTCAAATTTGGTGAATTTCTACGCACTGACCAACGGGAAGTCCTCCAATCTGCACCTGGACCATGTCAAAAATCCAAAGGGTATAAAAAAACCCCCGAAACCGGGGGTCGAATTTTCGAATTACAAAATTAGCATAGCATCTCCGTAAGAAAAGAATCGATATTTTTCTTTAATTGCTTCTTTATACGCCTTCATAACCAAAGGATATCCTCCAAATGCCGCTGCTGTCATGAGCAAGGTTGATTCTGGCAGATGGAAGTTGGTGATGAGGGCATTTGCAATTTTACAGTCATAGGGAGGAATGATGAATTTATCCGTCCAGCCACTGCTCTCTTTTAGGCGCCCCCCAGCAGTTACTGAAGATTCCACCGTCTTTAATACAGTAGTTCCTACTGCTACTACGCGTTTTTTCTGGTCCAAAGATGCATTGACTAAATTTACTGTTCCTTCCGGAATATTGTAATTTTCCGAATCCATTTTGTGCTTGGTCAGGTCTTCCACATCAACCTGACGGAAAGTCCCCAATCCTACGTGGAGCGTTATGGGTGACACATTTACTCCCTTCAATTCCAAGCGCTTGAGCAACTGAGGGGTAAAATGTAGCCCTGCTGTGGGAGCAGCGACCGCTCCAACATTTTTAGCAAATACAGTTTGGTACCGCTGTCTATCTTCAGGTTCAATTTCACGCTCGATGAATTCCTTCAAGAGCGGCGTTTCACCAAGTGTGTCGATAGTTTTGTGAAATTCTTCTTCGGTGCCATCAAATAGAAACCGAATGGTCCTCCCTCTTGAGGTGGTATTGTCTATCACCTCTGCTACAAGATCACTGTCTCCAAAATACAGCTTATTTCCTACCCGTATTTTTCGAGCTGGATCTACCAATACATCCCAAAGTTTGAATTCGGGATTCAATTCTCTTAATAAAAAAACTTCTATTTTTGCACCTGTTTTTTCCTTATTTCCGTAAAGTCTAGCAGGGAAAACTTTGGTGTCATTCGTAACAAATACATCTCCTGAATCAAAATAATCTAGGATGTCTTTGAATGATCGGTGCTCAATTTCTCCGGTCTTCCGATGAACTACCATTAACCTGGATTCATCTCGGTTTTCTGTAGGGTAGAGAGCAATCAGTTTCTTAGGAACTTCAAATTTGAAATCAGATAATTTCATAGGGGATGATTAGGAGTAGTTGCAGTCGTCAAAACTCGATAAGTAGATAACTTTTAAAAAATGCAAAGATAAGTACAATAATGCCCAATTTCAGCTAACTTAACAAATTGTTTTAACCAACTATCTATTCTATGCTCTTTTTAAAGCTTTCTTGGGAAAGTTTTAGGTTTGCTATCACAGCCTTAAAATCTAACCTTACGCGCACCGTTCTCTCGCTATTGGGAGTAACCATTGGTATTTTTGCAATCATTGCGGTATTCACTTTGGTGGATTCTTTGGAAGATAAAATCAAATCTTCCTTTGCGTTTTTGGGGACTAATGTAATGCGAGTAGACCGATTTCCATTTGCAAATGGGCCTCAGGATTATCCTTGGTGGAAATATTTTAAACGTCCTCCTGGCACGTACGCAGAATACAGATTTTTGGAAGATCGCCTGACTAATGCTGAGGGGGTCACTATTTCTTCTTCTTCTTCAGCCACCGTCCAAGCGGGCAGCAATTCTTTCCAGGGCTCCTCCCTAACGGGAGTTGCGTATACCTATCAGGATGTTTTTGAGGTGGCTCTTGAAGAAGGTCGCTATTTTTCAGAAGCAGAAATCGATGCATCTCGCAACCTGATTATTGTTGGAAAAAAAATTGCAAACACGCTCTATCCCAACCAAAGCCCTTTGGGTAAGGAAGTGAAAATCAAAGGAATGAAATTTACCATCATCGGCATTTTTGAAGAAGAGGGCGAGGGATTTTTGGAGCTCCCTTCCAAGGATGAAGCTTGCCTGATTCCCTTTGGCGCATTTAGTAAAATGTTCTACACCGGGCGTAATGGCCTTGAGCCGACTATTGCTGCAAAAGGGAAGGATACCGATGTAGGATTGGTTGCTTTAGAAAATGAAATGACTGGCTTACTTCGTGCCAAAAGGGGACTTAAGCCTACCGAAGAAAATAATTTTGCACTCAACAAAACTGAATTTATCCAAAATGCGATTGGGTCTATTTTTGACGTAATATCGGTAGCTGGATGGGTTATTGGAGGATTTTCAATTCTAGTTGGCGGCTTTGGTATTGCAAATATCATGTTCGTTTCGGTACGGGAACGAACCAATATCATTGGTATCCAAAAGTCACTAGGTGCAAGAAATTATTTTATCCTGTTCCAATTCCTATTTGAGGCAGTTTGCTTGAGCCTAATTGGAGGTGGATCAGGGATCTTACTGGTATATTTATTGAGCTTTATCCCACTGGGAAGTCTTGATTTAATTTTGTCGTTTAATAATATCCTTTTGGGTCTTGGTGTCTCTTCTGCCATTGGGGTAGTGGCCGGTATTGTCCCGGCTACACTTGCTGCACGCATGGATCCGGTCGAGGCCATTCGTACCAACTAATACCATCAAAAAAGGTCCTGTAGTTACAGGACCTTTTTTGATGGTATTCATTTATTTATTGCAATTAATCTTCCAATGAAATGGTTGGTTCGGTGGGTAGCAATCCTGAAGCCCCTTTGATTTTTCCTTCCAAATCCTCTAGCAATTCTGGATTATCCAACAAAAGATTTTTCACTGCATCTCGCCCTTGACCCAATTTTTCACCATTATAGGAGAACCAAGACCCTGCTTTTTTAATGATTTCAAGTTCGACTCCAAGGTCTATGATCTCCCCCACCTTTGAAATCCCCTGTCCGTACATGATGTCAAATTCCACCACTTTGAAAGGAGGGGCTACTTTGTTCTTTACAACTTTCACTCGCGTCCGGTTGCCAAGTACATTGTCCGCTCCTTCTTTAATTTGACCTACCCGTCGGATATCCAAACGAACTGAAG
Organism: Algoriphagus sp.; assembly: GCA_030833985.1. Classification (GTDB taxonomy): domain Bacteria; phylum Bacteroidota; class Bacteroidia; order Cytophagales; family Cyclobacteriaceae; genus Algoriphagus. The sequence goes on from JAURGC010000008.1 coordinate 7,498, forward strand.
CATAAAATTTAAGTGCATTTCCACCTGTGGTGGTCTCTGGGCTACCAAACATGACACCAATCTTATCGCGTAACTGGTTGATGAAAATACACGCACAGCCTGTTTTGTGAATGGCACCTGTGAGTTTACGAAGTGCCTGAGACATCAAACGAGCCTGAAGGCCCATCTTACTCTCTCCCATCTCTCCCTCCAATTCTCCTTTGGGTACTAATGCTGCTACAGAATCAATAACAATAATGTCGATGGCTCCAGAACGAATCAAATGCTCTGCTATTTCCAGTGCTTGCTCCCCATTGTCTGGTTGGGAAATCAGCAGGTTTTCCGTGTCAATCCCTAGCTTTTCTGCATAGTTTTTATCGAAGGCATGTTCCGCATCGATAAAGGCAGCTAATCCTCCTGCTTTTTGTGCTTCTGCGATGCAATGCATGGTCAAGGTAGTCTTTCCTGAAGATTCAGGGCCATAAATTTCAATTACCCTTCCACGAGGAATCCCTCCAATCCCCAAGGCCATGTCTAAGCCCAATGACCCGGTGGAAATGGCCGGAATATCCAATACTTTGTTGTCACTAAGCTTCATTACGGCACCCTTGCCGTATGTTTTTTCAAGCTTGTCAATGGTAAGCTGCAATGCTTTGAGCTTTTCTGCGTTGTTCGTACTCATGTCTGTGGGAGTTGGGTATAGATTAAAATGTTCAAGTTACCTATTGTATTGTCAAATAACAAGCCAGAGTCGGCCCTTGTTTTGGCTTTGCAAATTTGTACTTTTAACCTTCTTATCTGTGGATTTTACCAAAATAATCAGGCTATATTTTATTTTTTGTCACAAATTGTCGCAAATTCCATGAGGAGCTTCTTTCAGATTACCCTGCTTGTCTTTTTCTCTTGGAGTAGTACATGGGCACAAACGCCTGCTTCCAATCTACCATTTACCTATGGGGAGGAACTTTTATTTGACGTAAGCTATGGCTGGATAGATTTGGCAGAGGCTCGTCTACAGGTAAGTAAAAAACCCATTGTTGAAAATTCTCAGGCACATTTTAAAATAGATGCCTACGGACAAACAAAGGGAGCCGCCTCTCTCTTTGGAAGGGTAAATGACAATTGGGGCACACACGTAAATACCCAAAGTCTTTTGCCGCGACTTTCTTACCGCTACATTGAAGAGGGAAGGTATAGAAGGAACGAGAAAATCTACTTTGATCAAGTTCAAAAAAAAGCTACACAAGAGTTGTATGACAGAGAAAACAAGCAGCTCAAAGAGGTGAAAGTTTTTTCTCTACCCTCTCCGGTGCAAGACCTCGTGAGTGGCTTTTACTTTTTACGAACCTTAGACTTTGACGTCCTGCGGAAGGGCCAAGAAATTTTGATTACCGGATTTTTTGATAAAGAAATATATAACCTAAAATTAATATTTGAAGGAATTGAGACCCTAGAAACGAGTTTGGGCACCAAGGAAACCTACTTGTTTTCACCTCAAATCCCAAAAAATGGTCTATTTCGAGGGGAGTATCCCGTTAAGGTATGGATTACGAAAGATGCCCATAAAATCCCAGTAAAAATAAAAGCCAACTTATTTATTGGGTCTTTGAACATTGACATTACCACAGCAAAAGGACTAAAAAAACAACACAAAAAAACAGATTAACACTAACTTAACAATCCAACTAAAAAAGTAGTCGAATAGGATCCAAGCTGGGTCTGGAATCAAAGAGGTAAGTTAACATTTGGTTGGAAGCGGTAGATATTCATTAATTTTCAAAAAACATTTAGGAATTCTCCCCATGGCAGACAAAAAGAAAATCAAAGTATTGGTCGTAGATGACGAACCAGACATTGTAGAAATCCTTAAATACAACCTGCAAAAAGAAGGTTATGAAGTAGCTACTGCTGAAGACGGACACAAAGCTGTAAAAACTGCTATCAAGTTTCAGCCTGATGTCATTTTGCTTGACATCATGATGCCCAACCAAGATGGGGTAGAAACTTGCCTTCAGATTCGGCAAATCCCAGAGTTAAAGCATGCTTTTATTATCTTTTTAACGGCTCGATTGGAAGAATATTCCGAAGTAGCCGCATTTGACGTGGGTGCTGACGATTACATTACCAAGCCGATCAAACCTAGGGCTTTGATGAGCAGAATAGCCGCTCTATTTAGACGGGACTCTAAAAAGGAACAAGAAAAAGGACAAATTTTAATTCGAGATTTGAACATAGATCGCAGCAGCTTCACTATCAGAAAGGCTGGCAAAAAAATTACTCTTCCCAAAAAAGAGTTTGAGCTCTTGTATTTCCTTGCCAATAACCCAAACGTCGTCTACAGCCGCGATGAACTGCTTCACAATATTTGGGGATCAGACGTGTTTGTGCTTGCACGAACAGTTGACGTACACATCCGAAAAGTGCGTGAAAAAATAGGGGACGATTACATTTCTACGGTAAAAGGGGTGGGTTATAAATTTGATCAAGGTTAATATGCCAACAGGGTCCAGGGGATTATCATTCATTTTAGCACTTGCTATTTCCGGGTTAGTTGCTGCATTCTTGTTTCTAATCCCTACCACCTCCCCCACGGTCCTTTGGGCCGCCCTCTTACTTTCTTTTTCAATTTCATACCTGTTAATCAGTATCACACTTGAATTTTTAGTATTTAGGGAGATTGGAAATATCTACAGTCTCTTGGAAAAAATCCAGAAAAAAGAGCTGTCAGAATTTCAAGACAAATCATTTAAATCCACACTATCTCCGCTAAAAAAAATCAATGCAGTCATTAACTCTTATGCACTAGCAAGACAGCGAGAAATTGAGACCTTACAAAAAAACGCAGAGTTTAGAAGGGAATTTATTGCAGACATCTCGCACGAGTTTAAAACGCCCATTTTTGCTACGCAAGGCTACATCCATACCTTACTTGATGGGGCAATAGATGACAAGCATGTCCGAATGAAATTCCTAAAGAAAGCTGCCAAAAGTCTAGATTCCTTGGACCATTTGGTTCACGACCTGCTTACTCTCAATCAAATGGAAAGTGGGGTAATTAAATTTACATTTTCCGAATTTGACTTGTTAGAACTTGTAAATGAAGTAATCGAAGAGTTAGAGCACAAAGCTTCCAAAGGGGATGTTCAAATTGTACTAGAAGCAGATCAACAAAAATCTCACCTCACTGTTGGTGATAGACAAAAAATTTATCGCGTTTGTCAAAATTTGATTTTCAATGCCATCAAATACAACCACGACGGAGGTGAAGTAAGGGTATGCTTGAAATTAACAAAAAATCAAATCCAGGTGGACATCAAAGACAATGGACCTGGAATACCCCCTGAAGATTTGAAACGGATTTTTGAACGTTTTTACCGTGTAGAAAAAAGTAGGTCAAAAGGAAAAGGAGGTACAGGTTTAGGCCTAGCTATTGTCAAACATATTTTGGAAGGCCATAAGAGTAAAATTTCTGTGAGTTCGGCCCTAGGTAAAGGCTCTATTTTTAGTTTTGAACTGCCTCACGAGAAAGAGAAAAAAAAGGAAGAGCTTCCACCAGTCTAAACACCTTTAATTTATCCTTCAGCGTGTATCTGGAATAAGGAATATCGGCCATTGGTGACAGGTCTATTTTATGGATAATCTCCTTCTTTTTTTAGAACCCAAGAAGATTGGCTAGCTTTGTGCGCCCTTAATGGGCTCCCACCACCATGAAAAAAATTGCATTCGAAGACTTAATTCTCCTTGAAAACTCGGATTTCATGGTCATCAACAAGCCCCCTTATTTTTCTAGCTTGGACGATCGACACGAAGCTCAAAACATTTTGGACCTAGCAAAGGGCTATTGGGAAGATGCACAGCTTTGCCATCGTTTGGACAAAGAAACCTCAGGATGCTTGGCAATTGCAAAGCACCCTGAAGCATACCGACATCTGGCAATGCAGTTTGAAAATCGGCAGGTCGAGAAAATTTACCATGCGGTAGTGGAAGGAATTCATGATTTCAAAGAGGAGCTGGTAGACCGCAACTTAGCGGCAAACAACAAAGGGATCGCCAAAGTAAGTAAGGATGGAAAACCCGCCCAAACACTGGTGAATACCTTAAAGACCTACTATGCACACACCTTAGTAGCCTGTAGTCCCATAACAGGTAGATTGCATCAGATTCGGGTACATTTGGCTTACCTCAAGGCTCCAATCTGTGGAGATCCGCTTTATGGGGGTAGGCCTCTTTTTCTATCTGCGTTGAAACGTCGGTTTAACTTGAAAAAAGAAACCGAAGAGCTTCCTATAATGCAGCGTGTATCCCTTCATGCTTTTAGCATACAATTTACCGGAATCAATAGCCAAAAAATAACCGTTCAAGCGCCTTATCCCAAAGATTTTCAAGTACTCCTCCAGCAGTTGGAAAAAAACAGGTAAGGCAAGGCAAACTACTTTTTCTGAGAAATAGATAAAAAAAATAAGATAAACCCATGAAAATTAGGAGTTAGGATTGCAAATAGTTTGCATAGAAAAATAAATGCTCCTATCTTTGTGTCCCTTTTTGGGGTCGATAATTAATTAATAAGCTAAAAATTAAACAGTTACAAAGTGGATACTCTGAGCTATAAGACCATCTCAGCCAACAGCTCCACCGTAGAAAAGCAATGGGTGATTGTGGATGCCCAGTCTGCGATTCTAGGACGCTTGGCTAGTGATGTTGCGAAAATCTTGAGAGGAAAGACGAAGCCTAGCTTCACTCCTAACGTAGATTGTGGTGATAATGTCATCGTAATCAACGCAGACAAGGTTCGATTGACGGGTGACAAGTGGGACGCAAAAGTATATGTGCGTCATACTGGATACCCAGGTGGGCAGCGAATCTCTACCCCTAGATTGTTGAAGCAAAAATCTTCAACCATCTTGATAGAGAAAGCTGTAAAAGGCATGTTGCCTAAAAACAGACTAGGAAGTAAGTTGTACGGCAACTTGTACGTATACGAAGGTGCGGAGCATCCTCATGCGGCACAACAGCCAAAAGCCATCACTCTTTAATTGCTGACGCATGGACACAATCAATACTATCGGTAGAAGAAAAACTTCAGTAGCCCGAATTTACATGACGCCAGGGAACGGTAAAATTACCGTGAACAACAAATCAATTGAAGTGTATTTTCCATTTGAGCTTCACCAAATTGTAGTGAAGCAGCCATTGACCCTTGTTGGGGTTGAAGGAAGTTATGACTTACAAATCAATGTAGACGGTGGTGGTATCAAAGGACAGGCAGAAGCCGCTCGTATGGCTATCTCTAGAGCACTGTGCGAAGCAGATGAAGCACACAGACCTCCATTGAAAAAAGAAGGTTTCTTGACCCGTGATCCAAGAATGGTAGAACGTAAGAAGCCAGGACGTAGAAAAGCAAGAAGAAGATTCCAGTTCTCTAAGCGTTAATTAGGAACACTCTTCACAACATAGAAAACAATTTCATTCATGTCAAAAATAGAATACAAAGACTTACTGGATGCTGGTGTTCACTTCGGACACTTGACGAGAAAGTGGGATCCAAGAATGTCTCCATATATCTTTATGGAGAAAAACGGTATCCATATTATCGACCTCAACAAAACGCTTGCTTGCCTCGAAGAAGCATCCAACGCAATCAAGCAAATTGTACGTTCCGGCAAAAAAATCATGTTTGTCGCTACAAAAAAACAAGCCAAAGACCTAGTAGCTGCAGAAGCACAGCGTCTCAACATGCCTTACGTGACCGAAAGATGGTTGGGTGGTATGTTGACCAACTTCGCCACCATCCGAAAGTCGCTAAAGAAAATGTCTTCTTTAGAGCGTTTGATGAAGGAAGATGCCTACAAAAACTTGGCTAAAAAAGAGCGTTTGATGGTTAGCCGTCAAAAAGACAAATTGGAAGTAATCCTAGGCGGTATAGCCGACCTAAGCAGACTTCCTGCAGCGCTATTTGTAATAGACATCAAAAGAGAACACATTGCAATTGCTGAAGCACAAAAATTAGGAATCCCAGTTTTTGCATTGGTAGATACCAACTCCAATCCAAACGAGGTGGACTTCCCAATCCCAGCTAATGACGATGCATTCAAATCCGTATCCCTTTTAGTAAAAGCATTTGGTGCAGCCATTGAAGAAGGCCTATCTGAGCGTAAAAAGGATAAAGATGATGCCAAACTTTCTGAAGAGGAAGAGGCTAAAAGAGCCGTGGACGCTGAAAAACAAGATTAATCCACTTTATGTATTGCTAAAAAAAATTGAACATCCGGCGACAGTCGATGTTCAATTTTTGTTTTATCTCGGCGCTTGCGCCTTCCCAAAAGTACAACCGATATCCTTACTGAAGGTATCTGATCTATACGAACTATCTAAACGAAACTTACCATGTCAATTACTGCACAAGACGTAAACAAACTGAGACAAATGACCGGAGCAGGCATGATGGACTGCAAGAAAGCGCTTACCGAAGCCGATGGCGACTTTGAAAAGGCAGTAGACATCCTCAGAAAAAAAGGTCAGAAAGTATCTGCTTCCAGAGCTGACCGTGAAACAAAAGAAGGCCTTGTAGTCACTCGCTTGACCAATGGCAATGCATCAGGCACCCTGATGACCCTAACCTGTGAAACTGATTTTGTTGCTAAAAACGAAGGGTTTGGCGCTTTTGCCAACTCCCTAATTGATTTGGCGGTAAACAACGGATCCACTAGCTCTGCTGAATTACTTGCCTTAACTATGGATGGAATCACTGTAGCGGAGAAAATCATTGAAATGACTGGAAAAATTGGTGAGAAACTTGAAATCTCTCACTTTGAAGTGGTCAATGCCGATCAGGTAGTTTCCTATGTTCACTCCAACGGAAAATTGGGCGTGCTGGTAGGATTGGTAAACACCTCTGGCGTCAATGTAGAAGAAGCTGGCAAGGATGTTGCCATGCAGATTGCTGCGATGAACCCTGTAGCCGTAGATAAAGACGGTGTGGATGCATCCACCATCGAACGAGAAATAGAAATTGGTAAGGAACAAGCAAGAGCTGAAGGCAAACCTGAGGAAATGTTGGAGAAAATTGCACAAGGAAAACTTCAAAAGTTCTACAAGGAAAATACTTTGTTAAGTCAGCAGTTTGTGAAAGACAATTCCAAGACCATCACCCAGTACCTTGATGGCGTGAGCAAAGGACTTACTGTAAACCAATTTAAGCGTATTTCTATCGGTTAATTGCTGGTAGTTAATTAGAAAAAGCCTGTTTTTAATGGAAACAGGCTTTTTTAATTTCAAACAAAAAGTCCGCTCTGAACTGAATCTGAGCGGACTTTTTTTTAATTGATCTTAAGGGTTCATCAAGGACTCAATTTCCTCTGCTTCAATTGGAATGTGCTGCATCAAATCCAAGTAGCCCTGCTCTTGCACTACAATGTTATTTTCGATACGAACTGCAAATCCCTCCTCCGGGATATAGATTCCTGGTTCTACTGTAAAGACCATGCCCGCTGAAATCGGGAAATGCATCGTACCCACATCGTGCACATCCAATCCCAAATGATGGGAGGTGCCGTGCATGAAATACTTTTTGTAGGCAGGCCATTTTGAATCTTGATTTTTGATGTCTGTTTGATCGATTAATCCCAAGCCTACTAACTCCCCTTGCATCACCAGCCCCACCTCACGGTGGTAATCCTGAATCGTCACTCCAGGGCGAAGCATACTTGCTGCTTCTCGCTCTACCCGCAAGACTGCATCGTACACCTGACGCTGCCGCTGGGTATAGCGGCCATTGACAGGAATTGTCCGGGTCATGTCCGCATTGTAATTGCCGTATTCAGCTGCTACATCCAACAGCAGCAATTCACCATCCAAGCAGGCTTTGTTGTTTTCAATGTAGTGCAATACACAGGCCGATGAGCCCGAGGCAATAATAGGTTCGTAGGCAAAACCCCGACTGCGATTGCGGACAAATTCATGCACTAGCTCTGCTTCGATTTCGTATTCGGTTACTCCGGGCTGTACCATACCCAACACCCGTCGAAAACCTTTCTCGGTGATGTCACAGGCGATTTGCAGTTGCTGAATCTCTTCAGACTCCTTTACCGCGCGCAAAGCATGAAGAATCGGAGCAGCTCGCTCGAGACGATGAAGCGGATACCGCTCTTTTACAACCTGAATAAATCGGGCATCTCGAGTTTCTACCACCACTCCTGCACGCAGGTGCTCGTTGGTATTCAGGTAAATCGATTCGGAAAGATTGACCACTGAATTGAACACCAATTCAAATTCAGAAAGCCATAGTATTGTCTCGATCCCCGAAGCAGCAAAAGCCTCCTCCTTGGTGTACTTATGCCCTTCCCATACAGCAATATGTGCATTCGTTTCTCGGAGAAACAAAACCTCACGCCAAGCTGGATTGGGACAATCTGGCGCCAACAACAAAATGGTCTCCTCCTGATCAATGCCACATAGGTAAAATAAATCGTTATTTTGCCTAAACTTCATCGTTCCATCGGCATTGGTTGGCAAAATATCATTCGCATTGAAAATTGCTACCCCGTTTTTCGCCATTTTTGCGGTAAACTTGGCTCGATTACGTTGGTACAATTCTTTCGGTAAGGGAGTGTATTTCATGACAGAAAATTTATCTTGCCAAGATAGTAAAATAGGGCATTTCTTGGAACGTAAATTCCTAGATCTACACTAAAAAGTAAACCTCATTTTTCCAAACTTGGTGATACCTCGTATGCAATTGACTAGTAAAGAGCTTCCCAACGGGATTCGGATTGTCCATCAGGAGATTCCGCACACCCGATTGGTACATTGTGGCTTCATCCTTAATATTGGTAGCCGCGACGAAAACCAAGAACAAGAAGGACTTGCACATTTTTGGGAACACATGGCCTTTAAAGGCACCCAAAAGCGAAAAACGTTCCATATCCTCAACCGACTTGAATCCTTGGGGGGTGAACTAAATGCTTATACCACCAAAGAAAAGGTCTGTTTTTATGCCTCGGTGCTCAAAGAACATTATGCCAAAGCGGCTGAACTCCTCTACGACATTACCTTTCATTCTACCTTTCCTGAAAAGCAAATCGAACGAGAACGGCAGGTTATCCTGGAAGAAATGGCCATGTACCGTGATTCTCCCGACGATGCCATTCAAGATGAGTTGGATGCACTAGTATTTGAAAATCATTCGTTAGGAAGAAACATCTTAGGCACAGAAGAAACAGTAAGCAACTTTCAGCATCAGGACTTTATTCAATTTATTTCTGCAAGGTTGGATACTTCACAACTCGTTTTTTCTATTGTAGGCAATATTTCTTTTGAAAAAGCACTCCGGCAAATCGAAGGACCTTTAACTGAAATTCCAACCAAACGTACCTTATACACCCGCAGTGGTTTTCATACCTATCAACCCAAACATAAAACGAGTAAACGAGAAATTTCTCAATCACTCTGTGCGATCGGCAGACCTGCTTATTCCCTGCATGATCCCAAACGATACAAACTCTTTTTGCTAAATAATATCCTCGGAGGACCTAGCATGAACAGCCGCTTAAACCTTTCTTTACGCGAAAATTACGGCTATGTCTATAGCGTGGAATCTACTTATCAGCCTTTTTCAGATACGGGTTTTTTTGGAATCTATTTTGGAACTGAAGAAAAAACCCTCAATAAGAGCCTAAGTATCGTACACCGAGAGTTGGAAAAAATCCGCTCCAAAAAATTAGGAAGTCTCCAACTCCATACCGCAAAAGTACAAGCCATTGGACAAATGGCCATGTCAGAGGAAAATTACTCCAGTTTGATGCTTGTCTATGGAAAAAGCCTACTTGACCATGGGAAAATTGATCCTTTAGACTATATTTTTGATCAAATTCGAAGCACAAGTGCAGAAGAACTTCAAGAAATCGCTCAGGAAATTTTCCAGTTAGACCACCTTACTCAGCTTATTTATACCCCTGTCTGATATGGAATTTATTTCACCCGAACTACTGGCTTATTGTGAGGCGCATACCCAAGAAGAAGATCCTCTGCTCCTCAAAATTACCCGAGAAACCCAGGCAAAAGTCTTGCTTCCACGCATGCTCTCCGGACACCTGCAGGGGAAAACGCTGGAGTTCTTCGCCAAAATGCTGCAGCCTTCCGCAATCCTAGAAATTGGAACGTTTACTGGGTATTCTGCCATCTGTCTTGCTCGAGGTCTTGCCCCAGGTGGAAAACTACTTACCTTGGATATCAACGACGAACTGGAAACGATGGTCCGTGGATTTTTTGAGGAAAGTGGATTAGCTTCACAAATCGATTACCGGCTTGGAAATGCACGGGAACTCCTACCAACTATTTCTGGACCCTTTGATTTAATTTTTATCGATGCGGATAAATTTTTTTATAGCGCCTACTACGAGTTGGTCATCGACAAACTTCGACCTGGAGGCCTTATCCTTGCTGACAATGTACTGTGGTCAGGAAAAATCCTAGTGCAAAAGGGTCAAAAAATAGATAAGGATACACAAGCCTTACTGGACTTTAATCGGCAACTCTCCCAAGATCCACGAGTAGAAACACTCCTACTACCCATCCGCGACGGAATTCTAATGGCTAGGAAAAAGTAGATTTTAAAATTGGGAATCATTTTTGCTTTCATTTAATGAGTGCTAAACAAACCTAAATAGAATGAACCCCACTTTTCGCTTCTATCTTTTAACCATTTCTCTTTTTTTAATCCACTTTGGTCTCCAAGCACAACTACCACAAGTACCCTTGGAGATGCAATTTGCAGATTTAACGCTACGCATTCATCCCCAAGCGCAACGTGAAATTCAACTCGATGTAGATGCGCTCTACCGGAATCAAACCTATTTCAACCTCAAAGCAGATCGGTTTAATTTATATCTCCCCATCATTGAGCGAGAACTAAGGAATCAAGGGGTACCCGATGAAATCAAATTCCTAGTCATTCAAGAAAGTGGACTGCTCCCAGACGCCGTTTCTACCTCCAATGCAGTTGGATTCTGGCAGTTCAAACAAGGAACTGCAGAAGAAGTAGGCCTTCGGGTAGACAGTCAAGTTGACGAGCGAAAAAATATTGCAAAAGCAACTCGAGGAGCAGCAATATATCTCAAAAAACACCAAAACATCCTCAATAATTGGATGACAGCCTTAGTCTCCTACCAAATGGGCCTTGGAGGTGCAAAAGCCTATTTTGGGAATCAATATGCAGGACAAAAACTAGTCATCGTGGACCGAAATACCCATTGGTACTTTAAAAAGTTTCTTGCACACAAGGTAGCTTTTGAAGCCGCTAGAATTTCCCTTACTTCCAATACACCCCGCCTAACCGAAGTTCCAATCCAAGGACCGGCTACCTTTACTAGCCTTTCCAAACGTTTCGGAGTACCAGAAGCTCAATTAATTGAATTCAATAAGTGGGCTGTAAATGGGAAGATCCCCACCGGGAGCCATACCTTATTTTTACTCAAAGGCACTGGACTCCCAGAAGGACCAGTGGCTAGTCAAAATCAACCTAGGCCAGCCACTACTAGCTCGAAAAATACCCCTACCTACAAACCGAAAAATTCCTTTCCGAAAATCACTGGAAACACGACAAAGGCTACTGAGCTCCATCAAATTTTAGTCAACAATTTGGAAGGAGTTCAAGCTTCATCCCAATTACCAGCAAGTGAATTTTCTGAAGAAATCGGTATCCGTCAAAAACGATTTTTAAAATTTAATGACCTGCAAGAATCAGAGGTCGTGCAGGAAGGTGGGTACTACTACACCGAAAAAAAGCGCCCCAGTGCAGAAGTTGAAACCCACATCGTAGAAGCTGGTGAAACCCTTTGGTCCATCTCACAAAAGTACGGGATCCGATTGGCTTCCTTGAAATCAAAAAATAGAATTCGAAAAGAAGCAGATCTTCGCCCAGGCATGATCCTGAATTTGAAGGAAGCCAGAAAAAGAGGAGAGGCTATCCCGCTATCTACGGAGCCAATTCCTCCCACACTTTCTCCCAGTACTACTTCAAGCCCGGTAGAATCCATTCCAGTTCAATCTACCTTACAAGATCCGCCAAGTTTCCAAGAGCTTGGTCATACTGTGCGTGCAGGAGAAACCCTGTTTTCAATTTCTAAAAAATACGGGCTTTCTGTGGATGAACTCAAACAGCTAAATAGTATTGGGTCCCAAAATATAATCACAGTCGGACAAAAATTACGTATTTTGATTCGCTGAAGCGAATAGCTACCCTATGCGTGCTTTTATTCTCCTTACCGTACTCTTTTTTTGCCTTCCCTGGGCTCCCTTATGGGCACAGGATCAAAAAATAGTAGCCGATACAGTGATTATTGAACGAGACACGCTTGTCCTTTTGGGGGACTCTCTTTTGATCCAACGACCAGTAAAAGAAACCTTTTGGAAAACTGGGGGAACTTATACCCTAAACGTTCAACAAGTCACGTTAAGTAACTGGGCAGCAGGTGGAACAGGCTCTTTTGCCTTAAATACTGGAACCACGCTTTTTGCCAACTATAAAAAAGACAGCAAGGTTTGGGACACCCAATTGACTATTAATTTGGGCTTTAACCGGCAAAATGAGCGTGCTTTCAAAACCCGTAAAACCAACGATAATTTTATTTTCGTAAGCAATTATGGTAGGCAGCTGTCTGAAAAATACTTTTTAACCACACAATTGGATGCCCGAACCCAATTGGCAGGAGGGTATAAATATTCCAGACCCGCAGGTGCTGATCAAGAGATACGTACCAAAATCTCTGATTTACTTGCCCCAGGCTATTTACAATCCTCCACGGGAATCAACTACAAAAAAACTTTTGATGACAAGAGTCGCCTCTCCATCATTTTATCTCCATTTACAGGACGATTTACGCTTGTATTGAATGATTCCCTAAGCCAAGCAGGCGCTTTTGGGGTCCTCCCTGGAGAGACTGTTCGTGCCGAAGCCGGAATGTCGGTAGCAATAGGCGGAGTCGATGTCAACTTACTCGAAAATGTAACTTGGAAATCAGATCTCAACTTATTTTCAAACTACGAACGATTTGGTAACCTGGTAGTCAACTTCAACTCGCTGATTCGAATGAAGGTCAATAAATACATTTCAACTCGAATTGAAACCGTTCTCATTTACGACGAAGAGGTGTTAATTAAACAAGACGATGGCAGTAGCAAACAGGCAATCCAATTCCAGAATTTAATCAACTTTGGAATTTCTGTGGATTTTTAAAAATCAACGTCTAGGTCAAATTTCCGCTGCAGCTCCATCAAGGCTGGGTGCTTCTCTACCAAAAACTTAAGTTTGTCCGTACTAGTATACAATTTACCATTTTCATTTGGAGCTTCCTCCTGTTGAATAACCGTGATGGTAAAGATACTTGCACTGGTAAACTTCCGCACCAAACTAACCAGCTCAGGCTTCATTTTTAAAGCAATATCCTCTTGAATAGAACCATTTACTTTGAGGATAAGCTCTCCTTCCTGAACTTCAATTTTTTGGTCTAGAATCGCAAGTTCTAGATTTTTTTGAGCAGCTCGATAAACTTCTTGAATGGAAAAAATGGATTGGTCTAGCAACTCTTGCGTCAGCACAATCGCTGTTACAGGCTCTGAGGCGGTCTCTATTGGATCTTTTTTCAACTCCTCTTCCGCAAGATTTAGCTCTTCTAATTTTGTCTCTCCCACTTTCTTAGTTTGGCCAAAACTACTTGGAATGGTGAAGGTGGATCGAAGAGTGCTGGAAGCTACTGGAGAAGAATTGGAAATAGGGGCAGAATCTTTAGAAGGATTTACTGAAGGTATATCCGTCTCCATGGATTTAGAAATCAAAGGAGGGGTGTCTGCAGGAGCAGGTGATTCAATCAGGCTTTTTTTTTTACTTCTAACTCAGCTAGAGTGGCAAGTCGAAACGCTTGATTCAGTTTGGCCACCTTCATTAAGGTCAATTCCACATGCAGACGCTGATTCTTGCTGGTTTTGTAGTGAATATCACATTGGTTGGCCAAATTTAAAGCCGAAAGAAGGAAAGAAACAGAAGCCTTGTTTGTTTGCTCTAGGTAGCGTCCCTTCACGGATTCAGAAACTTGGAGTAATTCTACGGTGGCTTCATCTTTGACCACCAAGAGGTCGCGAAGGTGTTCGCTCAAACCCACAATAAAATTATGACCATCAAAGCCCTTTTTGAGAATTTCATCAAATAACAATAGCGTGGTGGAAATATTCTCCTCCAGGAGTGCCTCAACTACCTTAAAGTAGTAGTCGTAATCCAAAATATTAAGGTTGGCGATAGTCTCCTGGTAGGTTACCTTCTTCCCTGCAGAGTAAGTGACGATTAGGTCAAAGATGGACAGTGCATCCCGAAGGGCTCCATCAGCTTTGGTAGCAATCAGGCGAAGTGCTTCTTCTTCGTAGTCCACCTCTTCCATGCCAGCAATGTATTTGAGGTGCTCGGCGATGTGTTTAATTTGAATTCGGTTAAAGTCAAATATCTGGCAACGGGAAAGAATAGTCGGGATGATCTTGTGCTTTTCTGTAGTAGCCAAGATAAAGATGGCATACTTGGGAGGCTCTTCCAACGTCTTTAAAAAAGCATTGAAGGCGGCGGTAGAGAGCATGTGCACTTCATCGATGATGTAGACCTTGTATTCTCCTTTTTGAGGAGCGTACCGTACTTGTTCAACTAAGTTACGGATATCGTCAACCGAATTGTTGGATGCGGCGTCCAGTTCGTAGACGTTAAATGAAGCGTTGTTTTGAAAAGAAACGCAGGCATCACAGGTACCGCAAGCTTCAAAGTCCTTGGTAATGGATTCGCAGTTGATCGTTTTGGCAAGGATACGTGCGCAGGTGGTTTTTCCTACTCCCCGAGGTCCACAAAAAAGAAATGCCTGGGCAAGGTGCTTGTTTTTGATTGCATTCTGAAGGGTGGTCGTGATGTGCTGCTGCCCTACGACACTCTTAAAATCTGCAGGTCTATATTTTCTTGCCGAAACAACGAAATTCTCCATCCCTGCAAGATATAAAAAAGTAGTTATTCTTAGATAGGGGAATTGAGATACGAGGAAGAATTTCTTTTTGAATGTTTTGAATTTAAAAGTACGAAGTACCAAGTCCGTGCTAATTCGTTGAATCCATACTTTAGTCCTAGGTACAATATATCTTCTCCCAATTTTCCATCCTTCACTCGCCATACGATATGCGGTTGCATACCGTATTTAGGGCCTCGTATTTCCTACTTTGTACTACGTATATGATATATTGTACTATTTTCCCGCTACCTTTGTACTTTACTCTATGGGGCTGACCGGTTTTGACAGTAGGTGTATTCATCGGGCTCGCATGCAGGCTGGAGTATGTACGGCCTCAAAAAATTCATATAAAAGACAAATGGCGAAACTTCTTACGCCATGGCTGCTTAATCTAACCTAAAAGGATAGATCGCTTAAAGGGTTGAGTTACGAGAGTAATTCCCCAGCCACATCCCACCGTGTTTTGCCTGATCGGCGCGGGTTTGGGGTGTCGACTTGATCGGGATGCGGCTTGTGATGCGATTAAGCAAGTCTAAGATCAATCGCTAAGCCAAGCTCAGGTGTGTCACCCAGCGTAGATTGGTCGAAAACCCAACTGGTGACTAAGCATGTAGACGGTACGGTGCTTCCTTATCTGGACGCGAGTTCGACTCTCGCCAGCTCCACGTTTAACTCGAACCACGAGTAAGAATTCCGCCCAGCCCCATAACGGAGGACTGGGCTTTTTCTTACCACTTACCCCTCCAAAAAAGCGTTTTGATGCAAATTTCACCTGGGTTTCATGAATTTCTGCGCTAAAAAGAAGAGTAGAATTTTAGGACAATAGGGGTACAAAAAAATCCATCACTAATTTAATTCCAGTTTTTATCACTTTAAATTCTTACGGCTGTATACCCACTTTTAAGCTACTTATTTACAGCAAATCAAAATTTAATTTTAGTTTTACTTATCAATTATGAGTTCAGAGACAGGATTTTTCCGCAGATACAAATTCATTGTAGACCGTTTTCCAGCTGAATGGAAAAGCTATGATATTCTGACTACTCTTTACCGCTTGGCTTTCTTTTATTTCAGAGGCTTGATCCAACGCCTTTTTTTCAAACGTTCAAGTGGATGGGTTCTAATTGGCAAAGGAGCGTCCATACGTTATTCCAGACATCTAAGTGTTGGAAGAGATTTTATAGTGGAGGACTATGCTGAGGTAAACTGCATGACTTACCGTGGCATTGTAGCAGGTGACCGAGTAACTATCGGCAAACATGCAATCATCAGACCCACTAATATTTATGGGTCTGCAATTGGCGAAGGTCTCAAAATCGGAAACAACTCAAGTATCGGACCGTATTCCTACATAGGATGTTCCGGTTTTATTGAAATAGGAGACAATGTGATGATGTCGCCAAGAGTAAGTATTTATGCCGAAAATCACTTATTCGATCATCCCGAACTGACCATAAAAGAACAGGGCGTAAAAAGAGAATTTGTGAAAATAGAAGACGATTGCTGGATTGCAGCCAATACAGTAATTCTTGCAGGTGTTACCATTGGTCGGGGATCAATAATCGCAGCTGGCAGTGTGGTCACTAAAGATGTTCCTCCTTACAGCGTAGTTGGTGGGGTTCCAGCAAAAGTCATAAAAAGCCGTAAATAGCTTACTGACCCTAATCAATAAAGAATAAGCTAATCTATGTGTGGCATCATTGGTATAATCTCTAAAAAAGCACAAAAGAACTTTCGCTCAGATTATTTTGATCCACTCAGTCATGCGCTGGACCAGATGACCTATCGTGGGCCAGATAACAAAGGGGTTTGGATGGAAGATGGCATTTGCTTAGGCCATCGCCGCTTGTCCATTATCGATCTTTCCTCGGATGGCAATCAGCCATTTCAATCCTCCTGTGAACGCTATGTAATTGTTTTCAATGGGGAGATATTCAATTATCAGGAACTTAAATCAGACCTGAAAAAACTCGGCCATATTTTTAGAACCGAGACGGATACGGAGGTTATTTTGGCAGCATTCAATCAGTATGGAGCCGATTTTTGTAAGGTTCTTAGAGGAATGTTTGCCCTTGTTATTTATGACCGCAAAGAGAAGGAGGTTGTTTTTGCTCGCGACAGATTAGGCAAAAAGCCACTTTTTATATTTGAAAATGAAGAGGTTATCCTATTTTCCTCCGAAATTAAGTTTTTTCATGCGTTCAAAAATATAGTACTTGAACTTGACGAGGAAAGCCTGTTGAATTTCCTCTCCCTTCAATATATTCCTGGTCCAGCCACCATTTACAAAAAGGTTAGACAAGTCAGTCCGGGAAGTATATACAAGTATGCCGTTGGAAAAACCCTTGGGGAAAGGGGTACCTACTGGAACATTTTCGACTATGTCGGACAGCGAAAAGAACTAATGGAGATTGAGGAGATTGATAGCCTCATCGAAAAAAGCATAAAATACAGACTGATTGCAAATGTGGATATTGGATTGCTCCTTAGTGGAGGAATAGATTCATCCCTGCTCGCGTGTTACATGAATCAGTTAGCCGGGAAAAAAGTAAAGGCTTTTACTGTTGGCTTTGCTGACAAATCTATTGATGAATCTGTATTTGCAAAAAAAGTTGCAGCAGCTCTAGATCTCGATCTTGTAAATCTGAGGTTGGGAGATATTACCCATGCGGATTTCTCAAAGGCTATTTATCATGCCGATCAGCCCCTTGGGGATTCTGCCATTATACCCACCTACCTTATTGCAAAATCAGTTTCTCAACATGTAAAAGTAGTCTTGTCAGGAGAAGGAGCAGATGAACTGTTTCATGGCTACGATCATTACCGATACGAAAAATATTTTTACCATCTTGGAAAACTGTCATACAATGGAGCTAGAGCATTGTTAGAAATTATTTCGGGCTTGGGAGTCCAAAAATTTGATCGAATCAGAAATAAATTAAGGAGTATTGAATCCTTTAAGTCCGATACAGGTGTGTCCCGATGGACCTCCATTTTGAGTCCGGAATTAAGTTGCCATTACCTAAGCGATTCTTTAAAAAATACCGGAAATTACACGGAACAGTTTACGGGTTTCCTTCAGAGCTTCGGGAAAACATCAGGTAAACTTGAGTCCAGTCTGATGCTCGATTTGTTGACCTGGCTACCAGACGACCTACTCGTAAAAACTGATCGGATGATGATGGCCTGTAGCGTCGAAGCCCGAACCCCATTTCTAGATCATGAGTTGGTTGAAGAGGTAGTTAAATCATCTTCCCATTTTAACACTAATTTATTTCAGTCAAAAAACTTTCTGAGACAGTTGTTAAGGAAGAAATTGCCAGCAGCTGTTTCAGAGTTGATCGCAAACCGCCCGAAGCATGGATTTGAAACTCCAAAGCTTCACTGGATAAATTCCAGCCTCAGCGAGCTTTCCTCCTATTTATTTTCTGAAGAAAACCTAAAAAAGAATCCCTATCTGAATTCAGATAGGGTGCTTGCATTATGGAATGACTCAAAAAAACAAAAGCCAGGAACAAATTATCGCTTGGTCTGGAATATTTTTTGCTTTTTGGAGTGGTACAGACAACACGAAACTAAATTCGGACTTAAGTGATGCGCACCCATGTACTGTTAGTTGGTCACAGTGGTGATATGTACGGCGCAAGCCGATCATTGATTAAACTGGTTCGTATTCTCGAGGAGCATTATACTGTCTATGTTTTATTACCAGAGTCAGGCAGCTTGTCTGCCGAACTAACCGCTATCCTACCTACCGATAGGATTCTTTTAAATGAAAAACTTTACATTTTCACACGTAAATCTTTCAAACTAAACTATATTCTCTCCACCCTTACCCGAATTATCCATAACATAATTTTTATCCGAAAAATTATTCTGAAATACGGGATACATAGTATTCATACCAATTCGGGAGTAGTTCCGGCTCCGGCTTTAGCCGCCAAAATTTCAGGAAAAAAACACATTTGGCATATCAGAGAATGGTTTGGAGATTTTAAACGATTCTGGCCATTTTACTCGGCGTTTATTACCCGATTTTCAGACAAGGTGTTGTGTGTATCCAAGACTATGGCAGATCAATTCCATGGGCATAAAAAGGTGTTGAGTATTTACAATGGCTTTGAAATTCCTCAGATCAATACCGAAATAGCAATCTCTGAAGAACTTCAACAAGGGATAAATCAGGCAGACTTGGTTTTGGGTTGCACTTCTAGAATCAGGCTGATTCGAAAAGGACAGGAATACTTGATCGAAGCAATTGGAATCCTGACTCAAAAAACCGGTAAAAATATTCAAGCAATTTTAATCGGAGATTATGTGCCAGGCTATGAATGGCAAAAAGAGACCATTGCCTCACTGATTAAAAAATACCATCTAGAAGACCGGATACATTTTCTGGGACATTTAGCTAATCCTCTTCCATATTATAAATTATTTGATGTTTTTGTTTTGCCTTCAGGTGAGCCGGAACCTTTTGGTGGGGTTATTATGGAAGCTATGAGTTTAGGATTGCCTGTAATTGGCTCGAATGCAGGAGGAACGACAGAACAAATTGCTAATGGGCAAAATGGGTATTTGTTTGAAAATAAAAATTCAGAAGACCTTGCTAAAAAAATAGAACTTTTCCTGAATGATCCTTCAAGCATTCACTTATTTGGAAATTGCTCAAGGGAAAGGATGGAAAATTATTTTAGTCTGGAGCTTCATAGGGAGAATATCCTGAAGCTTTATAAGGATGTTTGTGAAGCTATTTAACGGGCAAATTACGGATTTTAGAGAAGCCTATTCTACTTTTAGTAGCAGCTAGAGGTTCTTACTTTTGTGGGAATGACTAAAATTATTAAGGAAATTGGGGAAGGGCGCTTGCACCAAAAACATTCCTTCAATAGGATCAAATTAACCCTAAACTCTTAAAATTAATCTTGGATAAGGCATTTGCGAGACTTCATTGCCTTAATTTTTAAGCGGCAATTTATCCGCTATTCTTCGCACCACTTAAACCAATTGGGACATCCGTATTTATTTACTTAGGAGAAGGATTCCGTTGGCTTTCAAGGAGAAATGGAGGCGTATTATCTTGGATTTAAGCGACATTGTCTTGAGTAAAAATCTTTATTTTTCTCTATCTTTCTTATGATACATAAGCCTATCAAACCTGATTTCACCCATGAGAATCCTTCCCTTTATCTTAGCTTCCCTACTATTTTCAAAAATGGTCTTTGCTCAAAAACAAGAAGTTAGGGCTAAGAATATATTGATTATCTATTCGGATGATCAAAGCTACCATGCATTAGGTGCCGCAGGAAACAAAGAAATTTCAACACCTAATCTGGATAAATTGGCAGAATCTGGACTAATGTTTACCCAGGCTCATGTGATGGGGGGACATCAGGGGGCTGTTTGTATTCCAAGTAGAGCCATGCTACTTACAGGCCGTTATGTAAACAGATTGCCCAGCGATGGCAGTACGATTCCTGATAGCCTTGTAAGCCTTCCTGAACTATTGAGAGAAAAGGGTTACAACACTTATCACACCGGAAAATGGCATAGTGATAAATCCTCCCATAACCGAATGTTCAATTTAGGTGGAGATATTTTTTTCGGAGGAATGCATTTCCCAGAGTTTGGAGGACAGGAACATCCTACTGTTTATCTTTTTGATAGCACAGGAGTGTATGATGAAAAGCGAAAAAGGACTAGCAATACTTATAGTACCACACTTTATGCTGAAAATGCCATCCGTTTTTTGAGCAGTTCAATCGCTCAATCAAGGCCTTTTTTCTGTTACGTAGCATTTACTTCACCACATGATCCCCGAACTCCTCCTGAAAAATTTGAGAGGATGTATGATCCTGCAAAAATCTCCTTACCAGCAAATTTCCTTAGCAAACATCCCTTTGATAATGGTGACCTGAATGTACGAGATGAAAAATTACTGCCAGTTCCGCGTGATCCAAATGCAATAAAAAAAGACATCGCTTTGTATTATGGTATGGTCAGTGAAATGGATGCTCAGGTGGGAAGAATTTTAGAAGCCCTTGAAAAAAACGGCTTAGTAGAAAATACCTTAATTGTTTTTGCAGGTGATAATGGCTTGGCAATGGGTCAGCATGGTTTATTGGGAAAACAAAATTTATATGAACATAGCATTAGAGTGCCAATGATCCTATCAGGGCCTGGGGTACCAATCAACAAAAAGACGGATGGCTTTACATACCTGAGTGATATTACTCCCACAATTATAGATTACTTACAGCTAACTAGACCCGCAAGTGTGGAAGGAATATCCTTACTACCAATTTTACAAGATCCTACGAAGAAAGTGAGATCATCCATATATAATGTTTACGGACACTGGAGCAGAAGTATAAAAACCGACGACGGATTCAAAATGATTGTTTACAACGTAGATGGCATTACCACAACCCAATTGTTCAATCTTAAAAACGACCCACTGGAAATTACTGACCTATCAAAAGATCCGAATTATCATGGAAAGGTACTAGAGATGAGAAATTTATTAAAACAACAAATGGCAGATACGTTTGACAACCTTCAAATTGATTTGCCTGATTGGGGAAGAAACAAAAATCAGAAGTCTCGAGGAAGCTGATTCTCATGAAATTGCTTTATCGAAAAAAGTCAATAAATAAATTGAATAGCTAAGGTTAAAAATTTCAGGTAATGCTAAGATATACTCTTTTTTTCACCCTTTTTTTTAGTTGTGTAATTACCATTAAATCAAACGCCCAATCAAACCATCCAAATATTATCATCATTCTAGCAGATGATCAGGGGTGGGGAGATCTTGGCTTCAATGGAAATAAAACAGTGAACACTCCAAACCTGGATCAGCTAGCAAAGGAAGGAATCGTGCTAGATAGATTTTATGTCAGCCCTGTATGCTCACCCACTCGAGCAGAACTCCTGACGGGAAGATACCACGTACGTGGCGGGGTCACTGGCACTTCCAGTGGTTTTGAAAGACTGGACCTGGATGAAGTAACCTTCGCAGAGGTGTTTAAAAAAAATGGTTATAGAACTGGGGTTTTTGGAAAATGGCACAATGGAGGCCAAGCTCCCTATCATCCAAATACCAGAGGCTTTGATGAATTTTATGGCTTTTGTGCAGGCCATTGGGCGGAATATTTCAATCCAATTTTAGAACATAACGGAGAAATAATACAAGGAAAAGGATTCATAATTGATGATTTGACTTCACAAGGAATCCAATTCATAGAAAACAATAAGGAAACCCAATTCTTGGCATACTTCCCTTACAACACACCACATAGCCCGATGCAGGTTCCTGATGAATATTGGGGTCGCTATGAAAACAAGCCTTTAGCACAACAAGGTAGCCTCCCTGAACTGGAAGACTCTTTGCATACCAAAGCTGCCTTAGCAATGACAGAGAATATCGATTGGAATGTGGGGAGAATCATCCAGAAATTAGAAGAACTGAACTTAATGAATAACACTATTGTCATTTATTTCTCAGATAACGGCCCAAATGGGCATAGATGGAACGGCCATATGAAGGGAATAAAGGGAAACACGGATGAAGGTGGGATAAGATCCCCGTTTATCATTCAATGGAAGGGCAAATTGGCAAAAGGAACCACTGTCAACAACATCACATCAGTACTTGATATTTTTCCAACCCTTGTAGATTTAGCTGACATTGAAAATCAGCAAACAAAGCCATTTGATGGGTTAAGCCTTAAAAATCTACTGACAAAAAATCAAGATGTAGCGGTAAACGATAGAATCATTCCTAGCTATTGGTCGGGCAAAACAAGTATACGTAGTGAACGATTTCGGCTTTCTAGTGATCTCAAATTGTACGATATGCAAAATGATCCAGACCAAACAAGCGACATTCGTAAATCCCATCCAGACGATTATAAAAAACTCCTTGCTTGGAAAGATGAATGGATAAGAACAGTCCTAAATGAATTACCAGAAAATGATACCAGGCCATTTACTGTTGGCAATCCGAAACTAGAACTAACAATCTTACCTACCTCAGAAGCTACCGGAAAGGGAAATGTCATCCGATCCAATAAATATCCAAATAGTAGTTTTTTTAGGCAATTTAGAAATTCAGAAGATGAAATTAGTTGGACTGTTGCCGTCCAAGAATCTGGAGTTTTTGAAATCGAAGTATACTATGGGTGCAGTGATGCAAATATTGGATCGGAGTTAATAATTGAATTTGGGGGTAGTACATTGACTCATCAACTTTCAGCTTCAAATGAAAAACCGCTAATCGGCATGGAAAATGACCGAGTTTTAAGAATGGAATCTTACACCAAGGATTTTTTACCGATGAAATTTGGAAAAATTGCATTGGAGAAAGGTGAAGGTAAATTGAAACTACGTGTAAAATCCTTGAAAAAACCAGATGATTTGGAAATCAATTTAATTACGCTCAGAAGAATTGATTAAGTCAAATTTAAATCTGATTCTTTGGATAAAGACAAAAGAGTAAAACCCAATTTGGCTTTTGTCCCATTGTATTTATTCGTAAAGTAAGAATTGAAAATATAAAATCCTTCCCCCCTCAAAAACCGATATCCTTGTGAAGAAATTAGTGCTTTAGTAGGCTAATCAGTAGCTTTTATACAAGTTATTTAAAAGAAAAAATAGATTAAATCACTTGAAATTTCGCCTAAATTTTTCCACTCATAAAAAACAGGTTGGAGGATTGTGATTTTGTTAAAACATTGAATCAACAAATTTCTCAATCTTTACCTATGAAGAATCTTTTAAAATTTAGCTTATTTAGTTTTTTAGTTGGCTTTGCTACTACTGCTTTTTCTCAGGATGGCACCATCTATCCACTAGAAACACCCAAAGAACCAAATGCGATTCTATTGGGAACTGGAACAGTTGACAATCAACCTGCCCCAGAAACTTGGTTTAGGCAATGGGGAGATCCCATGGCTCGAAATATTTCCACAGCTACCCTCACTCCTTTCCTACCCGAACCAGGAAAAGCCAATGGAACAGCTGTAATTGTAGCCCCAGGGGGAGGGTTTAGTTGGCTTTCTATGGGAAATGAAGGTTGGGAAGTGGCGGAAGCATTAGCCAAGCAAGGAATCGCAGCTTTTGTACTCAAGTATAGATTGTATCCTACCCCACCTCAATTGGAAGATTTTTCTGCCTGGATGAACCGCCCAAGAAATGCTCCACCAGCACCAAATACGACAACCACAACTCCTGCACCTTCCCCATTACAGCGTGACTTATCGAATCAATTGGAAGATGCGGAGGCAGCTTATGCCTTGTTGGTCAAAAATGCCAAAGAATGGGGGATTGACACCTCTAGAATCGGAATGATCGGCTTCTCCGCAGGAGCTGGATTGACGATGCATGCCACCCTTAATTCGAACACAATGAAATTGGCATTTATTGGACCTATCTATGGAGGAATGGGCCCTGTGGAAGTTCCCAAAGATGCGCCACCCATGTTCAATGTAATCGCTACAGATGATTTTCTATTTCAAGGACAATTTGGAATCATTCAGTCTTGGCACAAGGCAGGTCGACCCGTGGAACTTCACCTGTACCAAAACGGAGGACACGGTTTTGGACTTGGAAATCCCAACCGAACAAGCAACCGTTGGTTTGATGCCTTTGTCCATTGGTTGGATGTAAACCAGTTTATGGGTAAGAAGTAAATAAAAAAGAACGCATAGACTCATCAAAAAATTTGAGTGACTTCATCCCTCTAGTAGCACATACTAGAGGGATTTTTTTGTTCGTTAGATCTAGTAGACGATGGAGTCTGTTGCCAATTTGGGGAGGGAATAGGTACTTCCTTCAAAAACAAAAGGGAAATTGATCTTTGTGGCTGATATCAATTCAAATGCGGCTGGTGTCTCGTACCCGAAAACTTTCTCCAAACTTTTGCTTGCCGAAAGTGCTTGTAGCTGACCCAGGGTTACGGTTGTTTCATTCAAATACAGCAGTTTTAAATTTTTGATTTGGCTCAACTTTCCTAGCTCTTTTCCAGATATCGCCGTGCTATTGAGCTTCAGTACAGTGAGGTTAGGCAACGTACCAAGCTGGTCAATAACAGCGTCTGTTACTTTGGTTTCACTCAAATCCAAGTAGGCAATTCTATTTTTAAATGGGGCCAGTTGCTTCCAATCCGCATCCTGAAAAGCTGGAAAATTGGTGCAGGTGATTTTCAAAAATCCCGAGCCTGACGCCACTGCTTCTGCAAATATTCCAGTTGCTTTCACCGAGGTCAAGGAATCAGCTGCAATCGGCGATAGCTCCGTTATTGGGTAAAAAGGAATCTCATTTTTTAAGATAAATCGTTCAACCAAATTCTTGGAAATCCCTGCGGCAGCCAAGGTGCCTTTTTCTTTGGCACCATCTTTAATCCAACTTTCAATCAAGGTTATTTCCTCTTTGGAAGGCTGGTTTTTTTCGGCCGGAGGCATGTGTTTTTCATCTTCCTTGGGCAAAAGAAGCCGAGCAAAAAGGGTGCTGTGAGCAGCATCGCCAGCGTTCAACACCTGGCCATCCTCTCCCCCCTTCTTCAACCCTTCAAAGGAAGAAATGTCCAATTCTCCTTTTCGATTTCTTGGGTTGTGGCAGCTTTTGCAGTTTTTATTGAGAATGGGTTGGATCACTTCTGCATAGAGCTGTGCATTTTCCCAAGTTTCCTCGGTCAACTGTGGCCCCAATTCCGATTGAACCGCTACACCAAACAGGGACTGAAGATTTGCTGGAAGGACTTCCGTAAAGTAGCCTTCTCCATGTGTCAGGTTCCCACCCCAATGCCCTGTAATCCCCAAAAAAACTCCCAGAATAAGAGCTAATCCTCTGATTTTGAAAGTTAAAACTTCCTGTTTTTTGACGAGCAAGTACATCCCAAAGCTCCCTAAAGAGGTCGCCACACCTCCGATGAGATGGGTTTGAATGTCTTCCCAAGCAAAACCTTCCCACTGGTATTGGAGATAGCCACT
>JAURGC010000228.1 GCA_030833985.1 Algoriphagus sp.
CGGACACCTGGGATACTGAAAAATCAGTAGGTCGAACGGCTTCGTGCGCCTCTTGTGCACTTTCGTTTTTGGTAGCAAATTTCCGTTGCGTGTGGTATTGAGGGCCAAAAGATTGCTCAATGGCGGTTTTTGCAGCTGCCAAGGCATCTTGAGATAAATTGGTGCTATCGGTACGCATGTAGGTAATCTTTCCCGCCTCGTAGAGTTTCTGAGCCACCTGCATGGTTTGTGCTACCGAAAAATACAACTTGCGCGAAGCCTCCTGCTGAAGCGTGGAGGTAGTAAATGGGGCTGCCGGACTCTTTTTTGCGGGTTTTTTCTCTAGGTTGGCTACGGAGAAATTCGCTTCCAAACAGGTTTTGAGAAAAGCCTCGGCTTCGGCTTTGGTGTCAAATTTCTTCGGCAATTCGGCCTGGAAAGACTTCCCTTCCACCTCAAAAAGCGCAGTGATTCGGAAGGAGGATTTCGAGTTGTGTGCCTCAATCTCTCGTTCACGCTCGACAATCAAGCGAACAGCTACCGATTGAACTCTACCCGCAGAAAGTCCAGTTTTTATCTTTCTCCATAGAATGGGAGAAAGCTCAAAGCCTACCAAGCGATCCAAGATGCGTCGTGCTTGCTGTGCATTAACGAGATCGTAGTCGATTCCACGTGGATTTTCAATGGCCTTGGTGATGGCATTTTTGGTGATTTCACGAAAAACGATGCGTTTGCAATCCTGGTCTTCCAACTTCAATACCTCCTTCAGGTGCCAGGAAATAGCTTCTCCTTCGCGGTCATCGTCACTTGCTAGGTAGACCATTTCGGCATCCTTCACTAGGGCTTTGAGATTTTTGATCACCTCTTTTTTGTCGGCAGTGACCTCATAGGTGGGTTTGAACCGATTATTGATATCAATGGCCTTGTCGCCTTTCGGCAAATCCCGCACGTGCCCATAGCTAGAGGCTACCTTAAAGTCCTTTCCCAGGTAACCCTCAATAGTTTTGGCTTTGGCCGGGGATTCTACAATGACAAGATTTTTTGACATAAAAGTGGTGTTTTAGGGAATTTGTACCCTAAATGAAGGGCTAAAAATAGAAGGCTCTGGCTTCTTGTCCAATCTGGAGGCTGATTTTATTTTTAAAGGAAGTTATCTGCCAGCAGTTGTACAATGTACAAAGTACCAAGTACAAAGTAGGAAATAGAAATTCGAGATGCGAGATATCTGCCTTCCACAGGCAGGCGAAATACGGATTAAAAACTAATCAAGAACACTTAACGCTGATTGAAGAATGTCTAAGTGAAAACTAGTTTCTAGTTATGGAAGGACTTCTTAAATCCACATTCGGCGTTAGGTTTTCGACATTTTTGCCTATCGTATTTCGTATTTTTTTTAGTGTATTTCTCTAAGCACATCCTGCTCCGTATACCTCGGCGCTCCTCCCTTCTGGGTAGCGACATAACCGCCGAGCTTGCAAGCAAAGTCAATGATTTCTTCGGTGGACTTTTCTTCCAAGTACATTTTGATAAAGCCACTCAAAAAGGCATCTCCCGCTCCGATGGAATCTTGGAAGGCTACTTTATATCCTGGGTGTTCAATTACAGCTCCCTTTTGGTAGATCACGGCACCTTTAGATCCACGGGTGATGCAGATGATGGAGATGGGGTACTTTTGGTCCAAGTAACTACAGAGGCCAGGAATGGTGGCTTCGGTCCCGAAGTGTTCGGCAAATACTTCCAATTCTTCTTCGTTGATTTTAAGGATATCGGTGTAGCCAAGTAGTGTTTCGATCCCATCAAAAGAATAGTGGGGTGGACGTAGGTTGGCATCGAAAATCCGTAAGGTGGGATGACGTAGCAGCTTCAAGAGGGTGGCCAAACTTTCAGGATGACGCGCACCTAGTGTGCCGAACAAAAAGGCATCTGACTCGGCTACGATTCGATCTTGCTCGGGGGACCATTCCAAAAAGTCCCATGCCACGGGTTTCAAAATGTCGTAGCGGATGTTTTCAGGATCACTGGTATCGACGACCACCTGAGAAGTGGCATGCTGCTCCTGTATTTGTATCAGATCCAAAGGAAGTTGGAAGGAACGTAGAAA
>JAURGC010000032.1 GCA_030833985.1 Algoriphagus sp.
GCTGATTGTTAGTGGGCAATCCCGAGAAGAAGTAATCGTTCGAATGAAGCGTGCTTTGGAGGAATTTGTGATTGATGGCATCAAAACCACCATCCCTTTCCACATCGCATTATTAGAAAACGAGGAGTTTAAGGGGGGTAACTTTACAACTAAGTTTTTGGAAACTTTTGACTTTTCAACCCTGAAAAATAAGTGATTCCCTATCCTGAATGCTACATCCAAAAAAAGGAGAAACATAAGTTTCTCCTTTTTTTTTAATTACTTTTCAGAACCAGATTACCCCACCACATGTACCTTCAACATATTGGTCTTCCCCTTTTGGCTAAGTGGCATACTCCCTGTATTCACGATCACCTCTCCTCGCTGTACATGGCCATCTTGTTTTAGGATACCCTCAATATCTGCAAATACCCCATCAGTAGAAGCCTGACCTTCGTAATAGTAGGCACGTACTCCCCAAACCAAGGACAATTGAGTTAAAAGTCGCTGATTTCTAGTGAATACAAAAATATTTGAAAGTGGTCTGTGTGAAGCCAATCTAAATCCAGTAAATCCAGAGGAGGTAATCCCCACAATCGCTTTGGCCTTTACATTTCTAGAAAGCCTAGCTGCCATCAAAATAAGGTTACTACTAAGAAAAGTAGGATCCTCCTCGGAGATTTTGTATAGATTATGGTATACCTCCGCATTGGCTTCCAGGTAGGTAATAATACTAGTCATTGCTTTTACTGCATGCACAGGATACTTTCCTGATGCAGTTTCTGCTGAAAGCATTACTGCATCAGCTCCATCCAACACCGCATTGGCTACGTCGTTAGTTTCCGCTCTGGTAGGACGTGGATTCTGAATCATACTCTCCATCATCTGCGTAGCAATGATCACCGGCTTGCACGCTTGCTTACACTTCTCTACCATTTTCTTCTGCCAAAGAGGCACAATCTCCATGGGAACTTCCACTCCCAGATCGCCTCGAGCCACCATAATCGCATCAGTAGCTTCGATGATTGCATCAATATTTTCCAAAGCCTCTGGCTTTTCAATTTTTGCTACAATTTTACAATCCTTACCTGCTGCCTTGATTCGCTTCCGCAAGTCAGTAATATCCTCTGCTGAGCGTACAAAGGACAAAGCAATCCAATCCACCTCATTGGCCAAACCGAATTCAAGATCTTCCAAATCTTTTTCCGTCAAGGAAGGAGCTGAAACTTTTGTATTCGGAAGATTTATTCCTTTTCTAGATTTTAGTATTCCACCATGGAGTACGGTGCAATTCACATTTTTTCCATCGGTACTATTGACTATTAATTCCAAATTGCCATCGTCAATCAAGATATGCTCGCCTTCTTGGACATCCTGGGGAAGGTTTTTGTAAACTGTACTTACTAAAGCTGCTGTACCAATTACTGGGTCGCTTGTGATTGTTATCTTATCTCCTGGGTTAATTTCTACCCCATTATTTTCAACTTCTCCTACCCGTATTTTTGGCCCCTGGAGGTCTTGAAGAATTCCTAAATGGCACTTCAACTCTTGATTGACCTGACGAATAGTAGTTAATACCTCTTGGTGTACCTCGTGTGATCCATGTGAAAAATTAAGTCGAAATACATTGGCTCCTGCAAAAGCTAGATTTTTGATCATCTCGTAATTATTGGAGGCAGGACCAATTGTAGCTAAAATTTTGGTTTTTTTAAATGGCAATTGAGACATGGTATATTAATAAGTTAATAGGTTTTCTTTTGATTTTAATTTGGATATATCCACCCGAACGATACTTTGCACTAGGGAATTTTGGGCTAATTTTTCTATAAAGCTACTTAAATCTAATTGTTCAGTTTCATCTTGGACCAGCAAAAAATAGTCTATGTTCTTAAGTTCAGGGATTAAATAAGCCAATTGCTGTGTTGAATTCAAGGCCTTATTTTTTAATAGCTGTATAAACCCATGCGGAAGAGAAAGAAAATACTGCGCAATTTCAAGTTTCTCAGAATTTATAAATTCCAACTCCAAATCCTCCTCTTTGATTAAGCTCAATTCCAATTCTTTGTTTATCAACCAAGCCATTCTGTAATCCCGAATTGGAGAGACTATTCCGAGCAACTCAAAGTCAAAAGTAGGTTCAACGTGTAGCTTGGCCTTCTTCATTAAGGAAAATCTAGTTGGAACACAAAAGTAGAAATTAATACGTAGGAAGCGGCATATTCCTTACCTACAAAATTTACTTCCTCCATTTCTTTGTCAATTAGCCATTAAATATATTTCTTTGCGGAGAGTTATTAACTAAACTGATCACAAAATGTCTGAAATTGCACAAAAAGTAAAGGCCATCATTGTTGACAAACTTGGCGTAGAAGAGTCTGAAGTAACCATGGAAGCTAGCTTCACCAATGATCTTGGCGCTGATTCTTTAGACACGGTAGAATTAATCATGGAATTTGAAAAAGAATTCAATATTTCTATTCCAGATGACCAAGCAGAACAAATTGGTACGGTAGGTGCAGCTGTAGCGTACCTTGAGGCTAACGTGAAATAAAAATCCTCAAATTCATTTCTATGAATTTAAAAAGAGTAGTAGTAACAGGCATAGGTGCACTCACACCGATTGGTAATACCAAAGACGAGTTCTGGAAAGGATTGGCCTCTGGTGTGAGTGGCGCTGCGCCTATTACCCATTTTGATGCCTCCCTTTTCAAAACTCAGTTTGCCTGTGAAGTAAAAAACTTTGATGTCGAACAGTTTATTGATCGGAAAGAAGCGCGTAAAATGGACCCCTTCACTCAATATGCTATGGTAGCCGCTGAAGAGGCGATGGGTGACTCAGGTCTCAACCTCGAAACCCTAGACCTTTCTCGTGCCGGCGTAATTTGGGGTTCCGGCATCGGAGGAATAAAAACTTTCCAAGACGAAGTAACCGCCTTCAACCAAGGGGATGGTACTCCTCGATTCAATCCTTTTTTTATCCCCAAAATGATTGCCGATATTGCGGCAGGATTTATCTCTATTAAATACGGTTTTAGAGGTCCGAATTTTGTTACGGTATCGGCTTGTGCATCAGCTACCAATGCGCTAATTGATGCATTTAATCTAATCCGTCTTGGCAAAGCAGATGTGTTTATTAGTGGTGGGTCAGAAGCAGCCGTTACCGAATCTGGTATCGGTGGATTCAACGCCATGAAAGCACTTTCCCAAAGAAATGATTCTCCTCAAACAGCTTCCAGGCCATTTGACAATGATCGGGATGGTTTTGTATTGGGCGAGGGTGCAGGTGCATTAATTTTAGAAGAATTAGAACATGCCAAAGCAAGAGGTGCAAAAATTTATGCCGAGTTGGTTGGTGGAGGGATGACCGCTGACGCAAACCACATCACAGCACCGCATCCAGAAGGATTAGGTGCCAGTAGTGTGATGAAAATTGCACTCGAAGATGCCGGTTTACAACCTGAACAAATTGATTACATCAATGTGCATGGTACTTCTACCCCGCTTGGTGATGTAAGTGAAACTAAGGCCATTCAACAAATCTTTGGAGAGCATGCCTATCAAATGAATATCAGCAGTACCAAATCCATGACTGGACACCTCCTTGGAGCTGCAGGTGCAATTGAAGCTATTGCTTGTATCATGGCCATGCAGCATCGCCTCGTCCCTCCTACTATCAACCACTTTACAGACGACGAGGCATTTGACAAAAGGCTCAACTTGACTTTCAATAAGGCACAAGAACGAGAAATCAACTACGCATTAAGCAATACCTTTGGATTTGGCGGTCACAATTGTTCAGTGATTTTCAAAAAATACAACTAATTCGCGTGAAGGTCTTTCAGCGATTAAGAATCCAATCTCTCTTTTTTAGCGCTAAAGACAAAAGGCTTGCCTCTTCGATTCAACTGATTCTTGGAAGCAAGCCTATTAATTTATCCCTGTATCGACTTGCACTTACACCTGCAGGATTGGGGGAAGAAACTACCCAAGGGTTTCGAATTTCAAACGAACGCCTAGAGTTTCTTGGAGATGCAATTCTAGGTGCTGTAATTGCGGAGTACTTGTTCAAAAAATACCCCTATCGAGACGAGGGATTTCTTACTGAGACAAGATCCAAACTAGTTAATCGGGAAACACTCAATGGAGTAGCCATAAAAATTGGCTTAAGGAAAATCCTGCAACAAGTAATCGAAAACAGGCAATTTGTAGGTAATAAGTCCTTGTATGGAGATATCTTGGAAGCATTTTTAGGTGCAGTCTATTTGGATAGAGGATATGCCTTCTCAAAAAAATTAATTCTACAGCGCATCCTGATCCACCTCGATCTAGAAGAAATGGTGAGCACCGTTTCCAACCATAAAAGCAAATTGATTGAATGGTCCCAGCGTGAAAGCAAACAAGTTGAATTTCAAGTAGTTCATGTGAATAGCAACCAACGCTTTAAAGAATTTGTTATTGCTATTGTAGTCAATGGGGAAACAATTGCTGAAGGCAAAGGTGAAACCAAGAAAAAAGCAGAGCAAGAGGCCTCTAAAAACGCCTGTGAACTGCTTGATATTGTCTCCTAACTTATTCAACAGCCTGTTTACAATGGATGCACTAAAAATTGGCGGCGCAACAGTCAACCAAACCCCACTGGATTGGAAAGGAAATTTTGAGCGGATAATTCAAGGTATCCAAGAGGCTCGGCAACAAGGGATTGAATTACTTTGCTTTCCTGAACTTTCATTGACAGGATATGGAGCCGAAGACCTTTTTCTAAGTCCTTGGTTTACTGAAAAATCCAAACAACAACTCATCCAGCTTTTACCTCATTGTCAAGGTATTACCCTTGCAGTAGGGCTACCCCTGCGCTTAGCTAATAAGGTCTACAATACCATGGCCATTATTGAAAATGGCGAAATAAAAGGGGTTATAGCCAAGCAATTTATGGCAATCGATGGGGTTCATTATGAATTCAGATGGTTTACCCCCTGGCTAGCATTCCAACAAACTACAGTTGAAATCAATGGGAAGGAGGTCCCTTTTGGGGATCTTACTTTTGAATTGAAAGGTATACACTACGGATTTGAAATTTGCGAAGATGCCTGGAGAGGTGAAGTTCGTCCTGGATATCGCCTTTGCGATCGGAAGGTGGATTTAATTTTTAATCCCAGTGCCTCCCATTTTGCAATGAACAAGACCTTGGAGCGCAAAAATCTGGTCAACCAAAGTTCTTCCTTATTTAATTGCTACTACTGCTATGTCAACCTACTCGGCAATGAGGCAGGTAGGATGATTTTTGATGGAGAAATTCTTTTTGCCAAGGAAGGGAAATTACTCGGAAGAAACCAACTCCTTTCCTTTGAATCAGTCCAGGTCCTTGCTTTTGTTCTCGAAAATAAAGTTCAAAGTAGTGCGCCATTTCAATCCAAGGAATGGGAATTTGCTCAAGCAACTAGTTTAGCCTTGTATGATTACCTACGAAAAAGCAAGTCCAAGGGCTTTGTATTGTCCCTTTCTGGAGGTGCTGATTCTTCCACTATCGCAGTGCTCGTGGCCGAAATGGTACGTAGAGGGATTTCTGAACTTGGAATAGTAGCTTGGATTGCCAAACTAGGTTTGCCTTTAACCTATCAAGCTGAACAACCAGAAAAAGACCTAGTAAGGCAATTACTGACCACTGCCTACCAAGGTACCACAAACTCTTCGCCATCCACCTTTAACTCCGCCAAAGAGCTAGCAGCTAGTATAGGTGCCGAATTTTTGAATTGGTCTATTGAGGAGGAGGTTCAAAGCTATACTCAAAAAATCGAATTGGCATTGGGAAGAACACTCACTTGGGAGCAAGATGATTTAGGCTTGCAAAATATCCAGGCAAGATCTCGGTCCCCTATTATTTGGTTATTGGCCAATTTAAAAAATGCCTTACTCCTTTCTACCTCCAACCGAAGTGAGGGAGATGTGGGTTACGCCACCATGGATGGAGATACGAGTGGAAGTATTTCTCCCATTGCAGGGGTAGATAAGGATTTTATAATCCATTGGCTACAATGGGCCGAAA
Source organism: Algoriphagus sp. (assembly GCA_030833985.1). GTDB lineage: Bacteria > Bacteroidota > Bacteroidia > Cytophagales > Cyclobacteriaceae > Algoriphagus. Next base: position 6,023 of record JAURGC010000032.1, read on the forward strand.
AAAATCTAGAACGACCCGGATTAAAAGCGGTAAATGCACTTACCCCAACCGCCGAGTTACGCCCTCTGGATCGAAGTCAAACTGATGAAACGGACTTAATGCCCTATAGTTTGCTTGTAGAAATCGAACGATTGGCCATTAGAGATCGGCTCTCTCCATTAGAAGTATTTCAAGAGTTGAAGAAAAAAAAAGAGTTTAATCCCAGTCAGTTGAAAGAAAATATTAAAAAATTCTTCCGACTTTGGTCCAGAAATCAATGGAAAAGAGAACGGCTAGCTCCTTCTTTTCATTTAGACGATTTCAATGTAGACCCCAAAACCTGGTGTCGCTTCCCTATTCTATCCGGTGGGTTTGAAGAGGAATTAACTCGATTAGATTTAGAATAATTATGTTTTCACTACTCTTTAGTTTTATCGTCTGGGATCCTAGCCCCACTGTTTTTGATGGGTTTGATCGACTAAGATGGTACAGTCTACTTTTTGCTTTGGGATTCATCATCTCCCAGCATATTATGGTCCATTTTTTTAAAAAAGAAGGAAAAGAACCTGCTTTGGTTGATCAACTAACCATTTACATGGTTTTGGCAACCATCATTGGCGCACGCATGGGACACGTGCTATTTTATGAGCCAGCCAAATACTTTAGCAATCCCATTGACATTTTAAAAATTTGGGAGGGGGGATTGGCTTCTCATGGTGCTGCGATTTCTCTGCCTATTGCCATCTGGCTTTATTGTAAGCGAAATCCAGGACAACGTTACCTTTGGGTAGTGGACCGGATTGTAATTGTGGTAGCACTCACTGGAGCGCTGATTCGTACGGGTAATTTGATGAATTCTGAAATCGGCGGCAAAGACACCAACTCGGATACGGGAATCGTCTATGCTAGAGATACGGAAGAAATTTTAAGTACACTGCGAGTTCCCATCGAATCCATTGAAGCATACAAGCCTATGGATCGAGATGGAGAAATACACGGGTCCGGAATTGTTCCAGTAAATTTCGATTTGGTGATTTCCAAGGGGAATTATACGAAGGAAAACTTGGAGTCAGTACTATCCCAAGACATCAAGTATGCCCTCACCCAGTTTAATTCTTCCAAAGAGAATTTAGCTGAACCCTTAAACACCCCACTCCAGCTAGACATCAAAGACCAGGGGACCGATTACCTTGTCACTGTTAAAACTTTAGGGCGAGTAAAACATCCTACTCAAATTTACGAGGCAGGAACCTATTTACTTATCTTCCTTTTATTACTCAGCCTATGGATTAATTATAAATCCAAACTTCCTGACGGGTTATTATTTGGCCTATTTTTCATTCTGGTGTTCGGATCTCGCTTTGGATGGGAATTCTTGAAAGAAGTTCAGGTAGACTTTGAACAATCCATGCAATTAAATATGGGGCAACTATTGAGTATACCCTTGGTCCTATTAGGAGTATTCCTAGTAGTCAGAGCCTTAAAAAAAGGAAATCCAGAAATCAATTAAGGCACTGGATCGTAACCATGTCCTCCCCAAGGGTGGCACTTACCGATTCGCTTGACCCCGAGAAGACCTCCTTTAAATACACCGTGTTTAAGGATCGCCTCCTTCATGTATTGACTACAAGTAGGCGTATACCGACAACTGCTTGGAAGAAGTGGCGAAATCATATATTGGTAGACCAGTACAGGAAATATGGCTATCTTTCGAAGGTAGGTGGAGAACTTGAAGCTTCCCATATTAGTCAAAGATGTTTAAGGTAGGACAAATTTACAGGTATAATTATTCCTTTCCCCATTTTTTAAACGTGGTACGCATACTAATTTTGGTTTGTGCATTCCCCTTTTTCAATTCACCCATCTTCGCTCAAGACAGTTTACTGATTCAAAATGCACCACAACAAATCAAAGTAAATTCAATCTATATCATTGGAAATCAGAAGACTGAAAAGGACATTATTTTAAGAGAGCTGGATTTCACCACTGGCCATTTTTACGATTGGGAAACTTTTTTAGGAATCCTTAAAGCAGATCAGCAAAAAATATTCAACCTACGCTTATTCAATGAGGTAGAAATCACGCCACTACGAACTGGTACAGAAGAAGTAGAAATCTTAATTGCAGTTAAGGAGCGATTTTATATCCTCCCTTCAGTAATTTTTGAATTAGCAGACCGGAATTTTGCGGAATGGTGGACCAACCAGGAACGCGACTGGTCACGAGTAAACTATGGAATAAAAATAAACCATGCCAATGTGGGTGGTAGAAATGAAAAGCTCCGATTTTCAGGGCAGCTTGGCTTTACCAAAGGCTTGGAATTTATTTACTCTAAACCCTATATTGATCGAAAACAAAAGCATGGGCTCTCCTTTCAATTAAGCTATAGGGATCAAAAAACAGTGCCTATCGCTTCCAGATTCAACCGCCAAATCTTTTATACCTCGGCACTTGAAGAGGTCATCCGAAAGAATTTCGCGACTGCGGTTCGGTATACTTTTAGAAGAACATTTTATAATTTTCATTTACTCACCTTGGGACATAGTACCACTTGGGTATCCCCCAAAATCCTAGAGGAAAATCCCAATTATTTCCTTCAGCCGGATAATAGACTCTCCTATTCCTTTTTTCAATATTCATTTCTTCACGACAAGCGAGATAACATTGCTTATGCCACCAGAGGCGAATTGCTGCAGTTGACCGCTACAAAATATGGACTAGTAACAAGAAAAGATTTGGATGAATTGGAAATAAATGTGATCGCCAATCGATATTTACCTATTGGAAAAAAGGTTCATTTTGCCACTGGCTTAACAGCCGGATGGTTTATGAATCCCAAGCAACCTTATACCTTGGTTCGTGGAATTGGCTATTCCCCAAACTTTATTCGAGGCTATGAACTCAATGTCATTGAAGGCCAACAATTGGTTGTTCAAAAAAACAGTCTTCGTTTTCAGGTTTTCCAAACCAGCTTTGACCTTTCAAAGACCATTTACAACGACCAATTCAATACCCTACCTCTTAGCATTTATTTGAGTGGTAATTTCGACCAAGGAGCAGTTCGAGATCGCAATAGAATTCCTGAAAATTTAGCACTTACCAATCAATACTTGTTTGGTTATGGAGCTGGAATAGATATAGTTACTGGTTATGATGCCGTATTTCGATTGGAATACTCCATCAATAAGCAAGGCACAGGTAACTTTTTCTTCAATTTCAAAGCTCCTTTTTAAGGTAAGAAATCCAGCGTTTCAACCGAGTTATTACTCAAAATTTCTCTTCTACCCCTAGTCCAAATAGCGCGAAATCGTACTTTACAGGATCTAGCGGATCGAAGGATCGAAGGACTTGGGTGAGTTCTAATGCGGTGCCCCAGTCGGTTTGCTTGCGGGTAATTAATCCTAATTTTCGCCCTACCCGATCCACATGAAGGTCACAGGGACAAATTAGTTGGGCAGGACTAATTTGCTTCCAAATCCCAAAATCGACCCCCTGCTCATCCTGGCGGACCATCCAGCGTAGATACATGTTGATTCGCTTGCATGCCGATCTTGTTACTGGAGAGGAAATATGCTTCTTGGTTCGGGATGGGGCATCTTCCAAACTAAAAAAATAACGCTGAAATTGGGTAAGTATGGATTCCATGCTATCTATAGCACCGGTTTGACCAATTAAAAATGCAAGTTCCAAACTCCCTTGATGCCGATAAAACCAGGACAAGAAGTGGATAAAATAAAGGGTATCGATTTCGTTAAAGGTGCGGTGTTTAAAATCTAAAAATACCTTTAAATCTGATTCGACGTGATTTACTAGAAAATCATGCGGGGCATTATCCATGCGCACAAGCAATTCGCTACACTTGTTTAGGATAGTTTTCCGCTGTCCCCAAGCGAGAATTGCCGCAAAAAACCCAGCAATTTCAATGTCTTGCTTTTTTTGGAAGCGATGGGGAATGGAAATAGGGTCTAACTCTATAAAGTTTGGACCATTGTATACTGAAACTTTTTCTTCCAAAAAATCTTTAATGCTTTGGTTCATAGCTTTACAAGCTGCTCCCCTCCTTGGGTACCGTCAAACCATTTAAATACCAAATTCTTTTCGTTTTTCTCGGCGAGATGCCAATCAAAACAACTGATTTTAGTGAGTATTTGCAGACTGTCTTTTTCTGGATCATACAAGCAAATGTCGAAATCAGGAAGTTCAGTTGCCTCTAAGGTATTCCATTTCTCTAAAATTAAACCTTCTTCAATTTCTTTCACTTTTTTGCCAAAAACATGCTCTCCCAACACAGTGGGAACGCCATCCATTCTCCTTAATCGAACTCCAACCGGACCGAATAGAATTTGTTTTTCCACCTTTGCCTCTAACAATGAATTGGTATGGGGAACTGCCTCCCAGTCTGATTCCAATTGGGTCACCCACTTTCCTTCAGGCTTTAATCGTGTAATTAGTTGGGATAGCTTAGAAAATAAAAAAGTAAGCCCTATGAATAGCAATCCAAAGCTTGCGAGGATAGGATAAGAAAGTACAAAAATACTGTTCCAAATAAATCGGAATACGTGATGGAAGAACAGCTGAATTTTTGACATGTTTAAGTTGGCTTACAATCTACCCCACTCAAGTTTTCCCCAAGTGCTTGACTTTTAAAAAAACGTCAGTAGAGAATTTCTACAGGGAAACGTGCATTTACCGCCTTCAACTGTTGGTAGGCAGCTTGAGAAAGCTTGATCAATACCTTAGAATTATCCCCCGTTTCTGGCAATACACCCACAACACGTGCAAAAATCGTTCGGTCATTTTCTTCATTCTTTACTCGAATAACACTTCCTACTGGTGCAGTTCTATGGAGGACTAGATACTTTTTATTTGCTTCCGTCCCTGGAATAAGTTCAGCAAGCCCATTCTCCTTAGTATTGGAAAATCCTCCAGAAGTATTGACTACTGGGCTTTCAATTTCCACATTTTCTTGAAATTCAACAGGAACTGTAGGTTCGGATTGGGGCTCTATTTCACTCTCTGAAGTAGCTAAAGTAGCTTGGATTCGACTCACTTTGAGCAACTGACCTAATTTCAAATTATTGGAGCTCAATGAATTCCACTCAATTAAATTTTCTACACTGCTTCCGTACTCTTTTGAAAGAGAAAACAAGGACTCTCCAGATTTGACTTGATGAATTACCCATTCCCCTGATTTAGTTGGTACTACCTTTTCAAGAGAATCTGAGGCTAGGGACGCTTTCGAATCACCTGCACTAGAAGCACTTTGCTTGCCTATTGTTGAAGAAGAAACAGCAGCCGACACTTCCACATTTTTTATTTCTGAAGGGGTGGGTTGATTTGCATTTGCTGCTTCAGACGGAGCTACCTTTTCATTAGCAACCAGCTGACGGATTTTCAGAATTTGCCCCACCATTACCTTATCATTCGAAAGGGAATTCCATTTCTTTAGTTCAGCAACGGTTACTTTGTATTTTTTTGCAATTAAAAACAAAGATTCACCACGCCTTACTTGATGCTTTCGCTCTGTTTCAACCCGAGTAGGAACGGTTAATTTTGGAGTGCTGACCATTTCCTCCTTCTGGGAAGGGATCAACTTAGGCAATTCCTCCGTTTGTGTCACAGCAGCCACAACAGGTTCAGGGAATTTGGTGGGTTCGGATGGTTCCAAGACAGCTTCAGTGACAGAATTGCTGCCAAATGGAATTAAAATTTGCTGACCTGATTTAATTCCTTGTTTCAACACTTCATTTGCCTGTTGGATGGCCATCATCGGGACCTTATACCGTCGAGAAATAGAAAACAAAGTTTCTTGGTCTCCTACTTCATGGAGTATAAATAGTTGATTACCAATTTTTTGTACCCCAATTGAATCCAATCGATTAAGCTCAGTTGCTTGCAGTTTTCCAGAAAAAATAACTGCAAAAAAAATATAGCAAAGCAAAGTAACGGTGCGAATAGACATGGAGAAGGTAAGATTGGGAAAGGATAGAACTAAATTACTACCTAACAAAATTAACCTTCATCCTGCATTATTCAAGTTGCAGAAGCTAAAATTCCTTAATTTAGAAATTGAGTTGGCCATCCGAAACACCCTTTTCCTAGAAGTCTAAAAAGTTGGTCAAAGTACACCACATCACTTGGCACCACATTCCATCATGATCCGAACGTTATCCTTATTCTTCCTTTGGTTTGCTTGCTCTTGGAACCTAATGTATGCACAAGAGAATCAAAAAAAAGTTTTCACCTTTTCCATTGACAAGGACATAGATCCAGGGATGAATCGGCGTGTTAAATTGGCCATGGAACAAGCGGAAGCATTACAAGTGGACTTAATTCTCATAGAAATGGACACCTATGGAGGAGCTGTAACCGATGCAGATGAGATTCGAACACGGATCTTAGCCTCCGAAATTCCCATTTATGTTTTTATCAACAAAGATGCTGCTTCTGCCGGTGCATTAATATCCATTGCATGCGATAGTATTTACATGGCGCCAGGAGCTAGTATTGGTGCTGCTACAGTAGTTAATGGAACCGATGGAGCTGCTGCTCCAGATAAATATCAGTCCTATATGCGATCCATGATGCGTAGTACAGCGGAAGCTAAGGGTAGAAATCCACAACTTGCAGAAGCCATGGTAGATGAAAAATTAGTCGTAGAAGGGATTTCTGATGAAAATTCAGTCATAACTTTTTCTGTATCCGAGGCCATAAAAAATGGGTTTTGTGAAGGAGAATTCCCATCACAAGAAGCCCTCCTAAAAGCTCAAAATCTGGATTCTGCTCAAATTATAACCTATGAGGAACAAGCAGTAGATTCCATCATCTCCTACTTTTTAAGTCCTGCAGTCAGCGGGTTCCTAATACTTTTGATTATTGGCGGGATTTACTTTGAGTTACAAACACCAGGTGTAGGTTTCCCACTAGCAGTAGCACTCTGTGCAGCCCTCCTGTATTTTATTCCTTTTTATCTCAATGGATTAGCAGAAAATTGGGAGATTCTGGCCTTTTTTATAGGTCTGATTCTCCTTGCTATTGAGTTTTTTGTACTTCCTGGATTCGGAGTATTTGGGGTAGCCGGTGTAGTACTTACTTTAGGAAGTTTGGTGTTGGGAATGCTACCCAACCAAGCCTTCGATTTTGACTGGGTTCCTTCAAGTCTCTTATTTGAAGCCCTACTTACTGTTATTTTAGCAGCACTAGCAGCTATCGGTGTTGTCCTATGGCTTACCCCAAAAGTAAATCAATGGGGAGCTTTTAAACACCTTACATTAGTAGAAACCCAAGAGCGTACTCAGGGATATACTTCAAGCACCTATTCGGAAAATTTAATAGGTAAAGTAGGTAAGGTCCATTCTCGGCTTCGCCCAAGTGGAAAGGTTGAAATTGAGGGGGACCTTTACGATGCTTATTCTAGGGGTGAATTTTTGGATCAAGGGATGACAATTGAAGTGATTTCTACGGAAGGAACCTCTTTGCGAGTGAAAAAAAAGGAGGACTAAAGTCAAATTGGTTATTTTTAAAGGATGAATTCTTTAGGATTACTTTATTCCCAAATCGGCGAAGCCAGACTTCAGAAACTTTCCAAAAACTTCTATCAGGAAGTCAATAAAATTCCTGAACTACGAAAGTTGTATCCGGAAGATTTAGAAGCAGCAGAACGCCGGATCTTTTTATTTCTAATTCAAGTAGTTGGGGGCCCTTCCACTTATTCTGAAGAACGCGGACATCCAAGACTTCGTATGCGACACCTGCAATGGAAAATTGATTCCAAGATGCGTAACTATTGGATGGACGCCATGTTGCATGCGCTAGATACAGTGCCCCTAGAAGAAGAGCCCCGTATTTTATTGATGCAATATTTTTCCCAAGCCGCTAACGCAATGATTAATCATGAGTAAGTGGAGTAGTCGAATCTATACCTATTTTGCTGCATTCACTTTTTTGTTGACTTTTGCAGTTTTATTTCCAGCTTTTCTGATTTGTAGTTGGGTCCCAAAATGGAATACTTACGGGAGAAAAATCAACCATTATTGGGCAAAAACATACTTCAAACTCATTTTTCTTCCGGTAAACTTGGATTTTAAAACTAAAATTGAAAGAGGAAGACCCTATATTTTCTTAGCCAATCACTTTAGCTATCTCGATGTAGCGATGATGGGCTTCGTTCCAGGAGATACTGTCTTTGTAGGCAAAGCTTCCATTCGAAAGGTTCCCTTTTTTGGCTACTACTTCAAAAAATTACACATTGCAGTAGATCGCAGCCGCATCAAAAGCAGAGCGGAAACTATGAGAAGAGCTGGCCTAGCTCTGGATAAGGGTAGCAGCATTGTTTTATTTCCTGAAGGTGGCATCTATACACAAAATCCACCCCAAATGGTTCCTTTCAAAAATGGTGCATTCCGGCTAGCAATTGAAAAACAAATAGCGATTGTTCCTGTCACCTTATCTTACAATCATGTAATTTTGGCGGATCAAAAGGATTTAATTTTAAAGCGAATTTCCGCGAAAATGGTTTTCCATGATCCTCTTTACCCTAGTAATTTCAATTCAGAAGAAGATTTAAAACAACATTGCTTTGACATTATTCAAAATCAGCTATTACTAGACAACCCTTAAAGTACCATTAACAAACGAATCCAATACACTTCCAAACCAATACGCAAGAATGAAAATTGATCAAGAAACTTTACAAAAAATTGCGCATTTGGCACGACTAAATTTTGATGCCCCCAGTGCTGAAAAAATGAGTAAAGACCTTTCCCAAGTTTTAGATTGGATTGAGCAACTTCAAGAAGTGCCTACAGAAGGAATCCTACCCTTGACAACGATGTCTGCTGAAGTAAATGTCACAAGAGTAGATCAGATAGGCAATCAACTAAACCAAGATGAAGCACTAAAAAATGCCCCTAAAAAAGAAAATGGCTTTTTTAGCGTTCCTAAAGTTATGGAATAGAATGAGTAGTCTAGGTAATTCAAAATCAGTAGTTTATTTTTTATTTTTCTTGGCTGCAGGGATTAGCTCCTTAGTGGCTTTCTATTCAATCTTTACAGCACCATTTTCCCCATCTAATATCCAATTAGGAGTCTTTGTGGACCGCCTTCCTGTTTCCCTAAGCACCTTCAAACTGGGCTATGAATCCATTTCCATTGACGTAGATCACTTCGTTGTTTTTCAAAATTACCTGGTAGTCCCCTTTCCAACGACACTCGTGGAGAGCTACTTTTTTGCTGGCCTAATTGGACTTCTAAGTATTACCTTGCTCACTAGTTTGAGTTATTTAAAGAAACTCCCATTTCTTGTAGCAGGTGCTGGGTGGATTTTTTTGCTTACGCTTACTAATCTAAATGGGTTAAACACTGGAGGACCAAGTAGCAATCTTCCACTTCTCCTTTTTCTTGTTGCCACGCTCATCCCAACATTATATTTTCACGTGTGGGGATCGAATACCCCCTATTGGATTCGCTGGATTACCTTAGCCTGTGCGATTGGAGGAACGCTTTATTGGGTCGTATCGATGAGCCCATTGGTTCAGCCCCTACTGTATGTATCCGAACACAGCCTGCTGCTAGGTATAGGTATGGGTGGTGCTTGGATTTTCTGGCAGGGTCATGGCATCCTTTCCGGCTTGCTGGTGGTTATTTCAAGAACAAATGCAGGGTTTAAAACAAAAACACCCCTTCAATTTTCTGTAATTGCAGTAGCCTATTTAAGCCTACTATTTTTACAACTACTCAATTTAAAGGGGGAAGCATCGCTCCCATTTTCAAATTTTTCAGTCTTGTACTTGATTTTTCCATTGGGCATCCTGGGATGGATTTCTACCCAGCAAAAATTTACACAAAGTAACCAATTAGCTGGTCCTTCTTACATCTTGAAATCTTTATTTATTATAGGTTTTATCGCTTTAGTTTGGACTGTTTGGAAATTGAAAATAGCTCATAATCAAGCTGGAGAGGAACTAGTAAAGCACCTACTTACCTATTCTCAATTCGGGTTTTCACTTTTCTTTTTTATATACCTAGGAGTAAATTTTTTTCCGCTAATGCAACAAGGAAAAGCAGTTCATGCAATCCTATACAAACCCTATATCCTTCCCTACTATCATCTTCGAATTGGAGGAGTTATTGTGTTTATGGTGCTAACCACTTATTTGGAAGCAATCATTGCCTCACAATTAAATTCGCTTACCAGCAATGTGGTAGGTGATTATTACTACCAAACTAATCAAAAATTAGAAGCGAGCATCTTTTACGAAAGCAGTTGGGATAGGTACCGATACAACCCCAAGGCAAAAAATGTACTGGCTCAATTATTAGTGGAACTTAACCAGCCAAGCTTAGCTAAAGAACACTTGGAGGAAAGTTTTGATAATGCGCCACAAGTAGACAATATTTTGCTCCTTGCAGATCGGCTTCAACGAGAAAACAAGTACTTTGAAGCATTATTTTATCTTGAAAATGGCCTAAAATACTATCCCAATAACCCAATACTCTCTCAAAATTTATCTTTGCTCTACAGCTTACTAAAAAAAGAAAACCAAGGACTACAACTATTAACAGACCTGCCTGAAAAAGATCCTATCACGGCATCGAATTTAATGGGGCTCCAACTAAAAATGGGGAAACCTATCGATTTAAATGAGGAGAAAGTAAGCGGAATCCACTTGATCAATCAAATTACTGCTCAAAGAAAATTTGGAAAAGAGGTGGGCCAAGATAAACTACAAAAGCTTCGAGATTTTTTAGCGAAAGAAAATACACCAGTCGTATTACTTGCTGGCTATCGAAATTTATTTAGCAGCATCAATTTGGAAGACCCAAGTTCAGACCTTCGACTTCTAGATTCCCTTGCAACTAGAGAAGATTTAATTGATTACAGCATGCAATTCCAAGAAACCGCTGTAATTCGAAGTTTGGGTGCAGGTAGAATCACTGAATCTGTGAAAAACTTGAATGGCTTGGCTTTTAGAAACCCCGGTGATGCTGCCTATTATTTAAACCTAACTGGATTAATTCTAGCACAGAACTTGGACTTCGAAAAGGCTTCAAGAGACTTTTTGGTTTCTGAACAAAAAGGTTTTCAGGCGCAACTCCCCCTACATAGAGCAGTTAGTTCTTGGTCTAAAAATCACAAAGACAGCCTCTACAACCTAGCACCCTCCCCACTTGAGGCTACAGTTTCATTTTTAGGAAATTTCAATGAAACCTTACCTCAAAATTTATTTGAATCTTGGAAAACTAGTGCGCCTGAGGGTTTGAAATTAGAGATTGCACTACGACTTTTAAGCCAAAAGGCACATGGTTTGACCGCGCTACAAATTCAAGAAATTGGTACGTATTTAGTTGGAAAAGTAGATCTTGAAAAAGATTTATCCATATTTCAGAATAAGTTCGACTTGACCAAGCCAAGCTCCTTGCTCGCATTAATTCGATTTATAGGTTGCTCAGAAGAATTGACTGCCAATCCCTATTTAAGTCCTTTGATTTGGGCAGCAGCAAAGCAATCCAAAAATCTATTACAAGGGTACGAATTGTTACAAACTGCCACTGAATTTAACAAGGACCCCCTCTTATGGGCCCTAAAAATTCAGACTGCAAAAAAACTTGGATTGGATAACTATGCAGCAATTGCACGCGAGGAAATGAAAGCTTGGATGCAAGAAGGAGAAATTGAAAGTACACTGAATGAGGTGTATTGATAGTTTTAATGTATTTTTAAATTCTGAGAATTGCTAAACCACTAGAAAACAAGGAACACCATGAGCAAAGTCATTGAAACCCATGAAATCAACAAAACCTATAAAATGGGTTCTGAGATTATACAAGCATTAAAATCCGTCAGTATTAGCGTAAATAAGGGTGAATATGTCGCTTTTATGGGGCCTTCTGGATCTGGGAAATCTACCTTAATGAATATCATCGGTTGCTTGGACTCACCTACTTCTGGAAGTTATATTCTTGCAGGTAAAGATGTCAGCGACATGAGTGAAAACGAATTGGCAGACATTCGTAACAAGGAAATTGGTTTTGTTTTCCAAACCTTTAATCTATTGCCCCGAGCAACTTGCCTAGACAATGTAGCCCTTCCCCTAGTGTATGCTGGTTACTCCAAAACAGAGCGGGAAGAAATTGCCTTCAAGGCACTAGATAATGTGGGTCTAGGTGATCGAACCACCCACAGACCCAATGAACTTTCAGGTGGTCAACGACAGCGTGTTGCCATTGCCAGAGCTCTTGTAAATAATCCCAGCATCATCCTAGCAGATGAACCTACAGGAAACTTGGACTCCAAAACCTCTTATGGCATCATGGAGCTATTTCATGAATTGCATGCCAAAGGAAATACCATCATCATGGTCACCCACGAAGATGATATCGCACATTATGCGCACCGGGTAGTCCGACTTCGAGATGGATTAGTGGAATCCGACAAGGTAAATCCAAACCCAACAAGGGGTATTTTAACTACCGCTTGATTAATTCCTGAAATCAAAAGTTACCGCTTGTTAGAATAAGTAATAGGCTACTATGAAAATATATACCAAAACAGGAGATCAAGGAATCACTTCCTTATTGGGAGGTGTACGTGTACCCAAATCAGATCTTCGTATTGATGCATATGGTACTTTAGACGAATTGAATTCTTATTTGGGATTGCTTCGTGATCAGGAGGTAAATAAGAAGAGAGAAGCCCTGCTCAAATCTATTCAAGATCGCTTATTCACCATTGGTGCAGATTTAGCTACGGTTCCAGGTAAAGACAGGGTTAAAAAACCTGATCTCTTTCCGGAGGATGTAGCTGTTTTGGAGAATGAAATGGATGCTATGGATGCCGAACTCCCCCTGCTTACTGCTTTTATTTTACCTGGTGGCCACACCGCTGTTTCCTTTTGTCACCTAGCAAGGACGGTCTGTCGTCGCTCTGAACGTATCGTTGTAGAACTCGCTTCCGAAGAACAAGTATCAGAACTAATCATTCAATACCTCAACCGCCTTTCTGATTTTCTATTTGTTTTGAGTCGAAAAATGGCTCAAGAATTGGATGTAGAAGAAGTAAATTGGAAACCACGTTGGTAATTTAGCTCCTTAAAACCTTAATAACACCTTTATCCCCTACTTTTCAGATGCAGAATTCCACCCCCATCTCTCTGACAAAAATCGAAAATTCAAAACTTCCTGAAATTGATTTTTCCTCATTAGTCTTTGGTAAATCCATTTCTGACCACATGTTTGTAGCAGATTACCAAAATGGTAAGTGGGGAGATTTTCGAATAGTCCCTTACGGTCCCATGGAAATCTATCCTGGAAATGCTACCCTTCACTATGGACAAGCCATATTTGAAGGCATGAAAGCCTACAAGAATGAAAAAGGAGAAGTGCTTGTTTTTCGTGCAGAAGCAAATGCCAAACGATTGAATGAATCAGCTGCACGGATGTGTATGCCCCAGCTGCCAGAAACCATTTTCTTAGATGCACTCAAACAACTCCTCGATGTAGATCGAGCCTGGGTTCCTCAAGGAAAAGGATCCAGCCTATACATTCGTCCTTTTATGTTTGCAATGGACAATTACCTTGGTGTCAAACCATCTGATACCTATCGATTTATGATCTTTACTAGCCCTGTTGGAGCTTATTATTCAAAACCGGTATCCGTAAAAGTAGAGACTACCTATACTCGTGCCTGCGAAGGAGGTACCGGAGAAGCAAAAGCTGCCGGCAACTATGCTGCTTCTCTTTATCCTGCCCTACAAGCCCAAAAAGAGGGCTATGACCAACTATTGTGGACCGATGGCAAGACACATAGCCAAATTGAAGAGAGTGGAACCATGAATGTCGTCTTCAAGATTAATGGCACCCTAATCACTGCACCCACTCATGGAGGCACCATCCTTAAGGGAATCACAAGAAGTTCTGTACTCGAACTTGCAAAAGATTGGGGACAAGCAGTCGAAGAGCGTTTTCTTACAGTATCGGAACTAGAAGATGCCTTAAAAAATGAAATTCTAGAAGAAGCTTTTGGTGTAGGCACAGCCGCCACCATTGCATTCATCAATAAAATCCATATTCACGGAAAAGATTATTTTCTTCCAGAGGTAACGCCAGATGCTTTTTCAAAACGGGTTCTCCTTGCTTTGGATGGGATTAAATATGGTGAACTTCAGGATCCCCATCAATGGATGTTAACTATTTGATTAAAATTTCCGTGAATTTAGGCCCCTTACTGACGAAGCATTTGGGAAAACTACTACTTATCCTTCTTGTAAGTCATGTATTGGTATCGCCTATTCTTGCCCAAGAACAACCTAAGAAATTTTTATTGTTAAAAAGGGGGGTGAATCAAAAGACCCATATTCGATATTTTCCGGGGGAAAATATCACTTATAAAAGCAAAAAGATAGGCTATTTTGTTACAGACAGAATTGTCAATCTAGATACTGATTTTCTCTACCTAACTGAAAATATTCTTAGACCTTCAGATATACTCGAAATCGACATTCGTACGAAAGACCCTCGAAATCGTACCCTAAACAATTTGACTAGCCTTTTATTGGGAGCCGGAACCATGGCAATTGCACTAGAAGGAATCAATGGATTGTACCAAAATCGAAAATTAGAATTCAGTCCCGGAGTAATCAAAACTTCTGCAATTCTTTTGGGTACGGGGTTCGGATTACTTCCTTTACGGTATAAAACTTTTACAATCTCAGAGAAAAATAAACTTCAGCTTATTCTCTTAGAGATTGAATAAAGACTCCATTGGTAAAAGCCAGAAATTATTCCGATTTTTGCAACACATTTTTAATTTAGACAGATGACTTCAGACCAACTGAAAGACTTGAAAGCCCGCACATCGGCTTTGAGGAGGTATCTTTGACTACGATCGTAAGAAAGTAGAAATCCAAGACCTAGAGGCCGTGTCGGCCCAAGCTGATTTCTGGAACAATCCAGAAGAAGCTGAAAAAACAATGAAGCAAATTCAAGCTAGAAAAAGCTGGACCTCCTCTTTTGAAAGCCTGGACACAAAAATTCAGGATTTAGAGGTGCTTTTTGAATTTTTTGCTGCTGGAGAAGTTTCCGAAGAAGAGCTCAAAAAAGACTATCTACTCAGCAAAGATGCAGTAGAAGAATTGGAACTCAAAAAAATGCTCTCAGCAGAAGAAGACCAACTCAATGCAGTTCTTGAAATCAATCCAGGAGCTGGAGGAACAGAAAGCAATGATTGGGCATCAATTATCATGCGCATGTACATCATGTGGGGAGAAAAAAATGGCTTCAAGGTACGTGAATTAGATATGCAGCCTGGAGAAGTAGCAGGGATCAAATCAGCTACACTCCTTTTTGAAGGCCCACTCGCCTATGGCTTCCTAAAATCAGAAACAGGAGTACACCGACTGGTACGAATCTCTCCATTTGACTCTGGAGGGCGAAGACATACTTCCTTTGCTTCCGTATATGTATACCCTGAAGTAGACGATTCGATCGAAATCGACATCAATCCAGGGGATGTTGAATTGCATACCTCCAGATCTGGAGGTGCAGGTGGTCAGAACGTAAACAAGGTAGAAACCAAGGTACAATTAACGCACAAACCAACTGGCATCGTAGTAGTATGTCAAGTAGAGCGATCTCAGCTTGCCAATAGGGAATTGGCCATGCAAATGCTGAAATCTAGGCTCTATCAATTGGAGTTGGAAAAAAGAAATGCAGAAATTGCCAAAATTGAATCCTCCAAACTTCGGGTAGATTTTGGATCACAAATCCGAAATTATGTCCTACACCCATACAAGTTGGTCAAGGACAACCGTACCAGCCACGAAACCTCCGATGCACAAGGCGTACTTGATGGAGGGTTAAATGAATTTATGAAAGCATTCCTTCTCGCTCAAAGCGAGGAAAGTGCTACTAAAGATTAAAAATAGCGGCCGAAGAATTTTTCTTCGGCCTTTTTTGTACCACTGCATTCCATGAGGCTACTTCCCTCCTTCTTTACGCTTAATTTTTTTCTACTCTGCATGAGTAGTTTTCTATTTTTTTCAAGTTTCAACATGATCATCCCAGAACTACCGGCATACCTCAGCTCCATGGGAGGCGAGTCTTATAAGGGATGGATTATTGCCCTTTTCACCCTATCTGCTGGACTTTCAAGGCCATTTAGTGGAAAGCTTGCCGATAAAATTGGCCGAATTCCTGTCATGATTTTTGGAGCAAGCGTTTGCTTTGTGGTTGGCTTAAGCTACCCACTCCTTCATTTTGTAAGTGGCTTTTTATTTCTCCGTTTTGCACATGGATTTTCTACAGGCTTCACCCCAACAGGTACATCAGCTTATGTGGCCGACACAGTCCCATTTGCACAACGCGGAGAAGCCTTGGGAATTCAATCGCTTTTTGGATCCTTGGGAATGGCCGCTGGACCGGCCCTTGGAGGCTGGATAGCTAGTGTTTGGCCAATTGAGGTTTTGTTCTATTCAGCAGCATGCACTGCTATTTTTTCAATCTTAATTTTAAGTCGCCTAAAGGAAACTCTACCGAAAAAGGAGGCCCTTCGGTGGAAATTATTCAAATTGGACAAA
>JAURGC010000113.1 GCA_030833985.1 Algoriphagus sp.
ACTATGATCCCAACAGAGTCATTGCTGGCAAATCCATGAAGGAACATTTTAAGTTTGCAATCGCTTACTGGCATTCCTTCTGTGGAACGGGAGGAGATCCTTTTGGTCCAGGGACTATCAAACATCCTTGGGATGTAAGTGCTGATCCCATTCAGCGAGCAAAAGACAAGATGGATGCGGCTTTTGAATTCATTACCAAAATTGGTGCAGAATACTACTGCTTTCACGACATAGATCTAATCGATGAAGGATCTACCTTGTCCGAATACGAGAAGCGCATGCAGATCATCACAGATCATGCTGTTGACCATCAAAAGGCAAGTGGAATCAAATTGCTTTGGGGTACTGCCAACGTGTTTAGCAATCCTCGCTACATGAATGGAGCCTCTACCAACCCAAACTTTGATGTGCTGGCTTTTGCAGGTACCCAAGTGAAAAATGCCTTGGATGCAACCATTAAACTAGGAGGCGAAAACTATGTATTCTGGGGCGGTAGAGAAGGTTACATGTCTTTATTGAATACCGATATGAAGCGGGAAAAGGAACATTTAGCTCGTTTTCTTACCATGGCAAGAGATTATGCACGCAAAAATGGATTCAAGGGGACCTTCTTTATTGAGCCTAAGCCTATGGAACCGACCAAGCACCAGTACGATTACGATTCGGAAACAGTGATTGGATTCCTAAGACACTTTGGATTGGATAAGGATTTCAAATTGAATATTGAGGTGAACCACGCGACACTTGCAGGACATACTTTCCAGCATGAACTCCAGGTGGCTGCAGATACAGGCATGCTTGGATCCATTGACGCCAACCGGGGCGATTACCAAAATGGTTGGGATACAGATCAATTTGCGCTCAATCTTCAAGAACTAGCAGAATCTATGTTGATTATCTTGGCTGCTGGAGGCTTGCAAGGTGGAGGGGTCAACTTTGATGCGAAAATTAGACGAAACTCTACCGATCCTGAGGATTTATTCTTGGCACATATCGGCAGTATGGATGCCTTTGCCCGTGGCTTGATTATAGCTGCTGAAGTTCTTGAAAAGTCAGACTACTTAGAGCGACGGAAAAATCGATATGCCAGCTTTGATGCGGGAAAAGGCAAGGCCTTTGAGGAGGGTAAATTGACGCTGGAGGACCTTCGTTCTTATGCCCTAGAAGTGGGAGAGCCAACCCAAATCAGCGGGAAGCAGGAATACTTCGAAAATCTGATCAACAGATTTATCTAAATGAAAAAGGGAGGTTTACCTCCCTTTTTTTATCTGAATTAGTTATTCTTTTTTAAAGGAATGCTGTCCAGTAATTGGGTTGCTTTTGTCATTTGTTCCACCTGCTCTTGGTAGGCAGGATTGGCCGGAATCTGGGTAACATTTTCAAGGAAATTTATTGTCTGAAATAATACGGTCTGCCAATCTTTCGAGGTAATGGAAGATGCAATTACGTGATCTCCGGTTTTAGGAAAAGCCATTTCCTTTTTCAGAGAGGGAGCTGTACCCAGTTGACCAAACATTTCTTGCATTTTGGAAACGGATACAACCATGTCCTTTTCCTGGTCATTCTTGTAATAATAGCCCATAAATACCGGCTGTTTCACCTTAGCAAAAGTTTCTTCATTCATTTCGCTGTACAATAGCACAGCCAAACTCTGGTAACCGTTTGCGTGGTATTCTTCAGACCAGTAATCGCCTTTTTCTCCTTCACGCGGCTGGTTCATGACCTCGTCTTTTAATAGGGTCTTCTTCATAACCCAAAAAACCCAAGGGGTAAAAAATCCTTCCAACATCCTTGCTTCATCACGAATGGCAGGTGAATAGAGTACCAGGGCGTGGATATCCGCTTGCTGACTTGCAAGCAGAAGGCTTAAGGAGCCACCCATGGAAGTTCCCACTACAATCACTTTATCGCCTAAACTTTTACCTATTTGATAAGCTTCACCCGCAGCATTAGCCAAGTCTTGGGCGGTCAAATATTCCATTCCATTTTTCCGGCTGATGCCATGTTCGGGTAGCCGGGTCACAAATAGATTCGCTCCAAAATGAGCTGCTAAAAATCGGTGTACAGGATCTCCTTCCATAGGGCTAGCACCAAAGCCATGAATGTATACGATGGAATAGGGGGTTTTTTGCTTGTTGAGGGAATCTGCCCAAATGAGGTAGGCTTCATTTCCGGGCTTCATTCCTTTGACAGAATCCTCTCTTTTGGCAAGATATTCCTCCAGTGCCTCCGCATCAGTTGGGACTTCTGGGAAGGCAATGGTCAGGCGCTGGGTTTTTACTTTAGGATCCAGCATGTATACGATTGCCAAAATCATGGCGGTAGCAAAAAGGCCTAGGAATATTTTTTTTACCATGGGATGAGGTGATTAGCAGCCGGTAAGCCAGAAGTGAAAAGCTTTGTTGCAAATATCTCAGATTTTACGGGTTTGCAAGCGATTATATCGTTCCAATGGCCATAATTTATGGTTATTGTAACCTGTTTGTAATGTTATCGTTTACCTTTGCCAAGCTAATCCTAAGTTACCCATGAAAAAACTGGTCCTGCTCCTCGCTTTTTTTGTTCTAAGTTTAACCGGCTTCGGTCAAGATAAAAAAGTCCCTCATCAGTCGGTATTTGTGGAGCTTGGAGGTTCTGGTTTAGCCTATAGCTTTAATTATGATTTCCGATTTGATGACAGTCGAATTGACTCATGGGGGATGCGTGTAGGTGCTGGGGGATACAAAATAGGACAGGATTCTTTTTTTTCTTTGCCTATTTTAGTCAATAAATTGTATGGGAAAGATGAGCGATTTTTTGAGTTAGGCTTGGGAATGACTTTTTTCGGAGTGAATAACGAGTCCTATTCCTACTGCCAATCTTTCGATGCGAATGGAAATTGTATAGGTCCTCTGGTAACTGAGGAATCAGATGTTAATTTCATCCTTCCAGTGGATGGATCTCCAAGTTTAATGGGAACCATGAATATTGGCTATCGAAAAATCCCAGAAAATGGGGGCTTCACCTGGAGAGTAAACTTGACTCCGATATTCAACAACAATGGCTTCTGGCCGCTTTTTGCCGGAATAGGCTTGGGCTATGCGTTTTAAGCGATCGAACTACTTGTTTTTCTCCCTAGCCAACACATGAAGCGTCAGTTGTTGAGCTTGTTGCTCTAGGTCAATTCCTAATTCATCTCGAGTAACTCGAACTACCTTTTCCCTATCTGTCGCGGGAAGTTTTTGATAGCCCACCCAAGCGCCAAGAATGCCTCCAGCCAAGGCTGCCGTGGTATCGTTGTCTCTACCGTAGTTGGTGAGGAAGATAAGTGTCTCCTGAAAATCAAAATCAGTAAATAGCATGGCTGTGAGTGCTTGCAGGTAGATTTCCCCTGCATGGAAAGGCATGTCCTGCTGACGGCGATCCAATTCGGAGTATGCATAATTCAAGGCAGGATTGCCCAAACTCAATGGGGTTGGGAGTGAATAAAGTTTTTTTGCTTCACGGACAATACCCAAGGCATCTTTCAGTAATTTATGGGAAGTGCGACCAACCAGCCGACTTTGGAAATATCCCGCTGGGTCCAAGCGAAGGGTGGCCAAAATACTGTCTTGACTTGCTCCTGGCGTCATCCCAGTGGCAGTCATGGCTGCTGCTAGTGCTGTTAAATCACGGGCATAGCCAAGATCAAAAAATGAGAGTTTGTAGGCTTCCAGATAGGCTTTTTTCGGATTTCCAGGATAAAATGCGCCCAAAGCAGGAGCATAAAGCAGCCCTGCACAGACCATCTCTCCTCCATAAAATTTGCTTAACGAATCTGTATACCCTCCCAAATTGGTATCTCGATAGGGGGTAGCTACCTTGGCCCACTCTGAAAGCCAATTTGCTTCTTTCAATGCATTTTCAAAAGGCTCAACGTCGACACCTTCCGTATTTTTCAGTTTAATCAAACTACCTTCGTAGGATTTCAAAATATGGGAAGCAAAGTCTTTGGGTTCAAGGGATTCGGTAGTTTGGCTGAGCAAGTAGTCCACAGCTAGACTTTTCCATCGAGTATCGTCCGTGGTGCCTCCTGCAGGTAAGTTGGCCTTCCAAATTCCTTCCGGAGAAACTTCACGAACCATAGAGTCTAGCCCTTTAACAAATCCGTATTCGAGTTGGATCGCTTCTCTGGGCCACATTTCTGTAGGTGCCCCCATGGCATCGCCGATAGCGGATCCTACCAGCATAC
Source organism: Algoriphagus sp. (assembly GCA_030833985.1). Lineage (GTDB taxonomy): Bacteria > Bacteroidota > Bacteroidia > Cytophagales > Cyclobacteriaceae > Algoriphagus. The sequence continues at coordinate 4,211 of JAURGC010000113.1, forward strand.
CCAATATTCGGTCGTACAATTCGGCCTCTGTAAATCCAGAAACAGTTAGGTTTTCCGTTGAAAAAGTAGGGGCCAAATTTCTTGGAGCCTGTTTGTTGCAGGAAATAGCAAATAGCGAAAATAAAATGAAGGTTAATTTTTTCATTTAGGATAGGAGGTAAGTTCGAGCACGTGTAAGAAGCATTTTTTTAGCTTCCAAACTTAAAGATACCGGTAGTTGAGCAATGCCAATCAGTCGTCTTAAGATTTCCACTCCTCGGTATTGTTGGACCAAGGACCAATCTACCGGGAGAGTATACTGTTTTTGTACGAGCGTGCTTAATTGTTTTGCTTGTTCCGAAAGATCTAAATGTGCAAGGAAAACGCCTAGATCAAATTCTGCATCCCCCAACCCGCCGAATTCCGGGTCAATAATTTTTATTCCAGAAGGAACTTGTAACCAGCTACCTGGATAAAAATCTCCATGCATCAATACCCCTCCTTTGGCTAAGTAGCGTTTCCCTAAAGCTTGAATATGTTCTTTGAGCAGGGCGTCAGCCTTGTAAGGTATGCTTGCCTCTTGAAGACCAGATTGTACGCTATCCAAGTTAAATCCATTTTCCTCTAAAAATGGAAAGTTAAAGATATGTTCGTGATTTAGGGATCGCATGGCATTAGTTGGAGGAAAGGTAGGTACCTGAAGCTGATGCAAGTGTACCAAGTAATCCACCAATTTATTGATTTCCAAAGGCTTAAGTATTCGATTCTCTTTGTAAAGAGTGAGGTAATCGCAACCCTCGCCAAGATCCTCCAATAACATGAGGTGGTTTTGGTCATCGTATTGCAGGACTTTTGGGGACAGAGAAGCCAAAAATGAATTCTGTTCAAGCTGCTTTAAAAATTCGTATTCTACCTGAATTCGGGAGATAGGAGCCAAAATATGAGGGTATTTCCTAACATAGGGTTTGGCTTGTTTGAGAATATAGCTACTTAGATTTGTTTGAATTCGAAGGACCAAATTCATGTTACTTTCTCCGGGAATAGAAATGTGGCTAATCTTTTCTCCTGGCTTCCAAAAAACTAAGCTTTGGAATAGTTCAATGGGGGAATTTTGTTGGATATCAATCATTTTATAATAAGCCCTCAAATTTAGCTTTTCGGGAGAAAGAAGGAGTAGATTTAAATAAGAATATTCAATTTGAATTTACTATTCTGGTAGTTGTCCTCAGTAATTTTCTAGTTTTGAAAGGTGCTAAACATTAACCTGAATCCATCACATTTGGGGGGAATCAGATTATTTCGAGCAACGAGTAGTTCCGAACTTCATTTGAAAAATAGTGATTTAATGATCCACTAGTAACGAATGAAAACACGATTGAAATTCATTATGGTTCGGTGACATTTGACGATTAGACAAGAATTAAAAAATTTCTTAATCTACTGGCGTAATTGCGAATAACCACAACTAGTAAAATTGCAGGCTTGTTTCTTGTCGTTCCTCAACAATTTTAAGTAATTGAACTTTTATTAACACACCCAAAATAGTAAACAGATGAAAGACTTTTCTTGGTTTCAATTTTATCCGCCTTCCGTACCGAAAGAAGTAGATTGTACAGCATATACTAGTGTTGCAGCTCTTTTTGAGGAAAGTGTGGCCAAATATGGTTCTTCTGTAGCCTACGAATGCATGGGTAAAACCCTTTCTTTTCAGGAATTGGATCGATTGAGTGCACAATTTGCATCTTATTTGACCAAGGAACTTAACCTTACAAAGGGTACTCGTGTGGCCATACAAATGCCTAACGTCTTGCAGTATCCCGTTGTGATGTTTGGAGCACTCCGAGCTGGCATGGTGGTCGTGAATACCAATCCCCTCTATACCCCTGCAGAAATGAAGCACCAGTTTAATGATGCTTGTGCGGATGTGGTAGTCATTGTAGCTAATTTTGCATCCAATTTAGAAAAAATCAAATCTGAAATTCAAGCCAAACATATCATCGTTACCGAGTTAGGTGATTTGCTTGGAGGGCTTAAAGGCACTCTGGTTAATTTGGTGGTAAAGCACGTAAAAAAAATGGTACCAGCCTATCATCTTCCTGAGTCAATAGGTTTGAAGAAGGCATTGGCTTTGGGTGCCAAACATACTTTTTCAAAGGTGGTTATGACCTTGGACGATCCAGCATTTTTGCAATATACGGGTGGAACTACAGGAGTGTCTAAAGGTGCCGAACTGAGCCATGGAAATATTGTGGCCAATATGCAACAAATCTCAGCTTGGATGAAGCCTAAGCTTGTAGAGAGGCAAGAAATTGTGATTACTGCCTTGCCCTTGTACCACATTTTTGCGTTGACGGTAAACTGTCTTGCGATGTTGAAAATTGGTGCGCATAACGTATTGGTTACCAATCCAAGAGACATGAAAGCCTTCATTGGAGATTTAGCTAAAAAGAGGTTTACAGTGATTACTGGGGTCAACACACTTTTCAATGGCTTATTGAATCAAGAAGCCTTTGGTAAATTGGATTTCTCCGGTTTGAAGATTGCGGTGGGAGGGGGGATGGCGGTACAGAAAGCAACTGCCGAAAAATGGAAATCAGTAACGGGTGTCCCTTTGGCTGAAGGTTATGGCTTAACAGAAACAGCCCCAGTAGCAACGTGTAATCCTATCGATGGAACCGAACGAATAGGGACCATAGGTATGCCATTGCCAAACACCGAGGTGATGATTGCCGATGATGCGGGCAATCCTGTAGCCCTTGGGGAGCGAGGTGAGATTTTGATCAAAGGTCCACAGGTGATGCGTGGCTACTGGAATAGACCTGAAGAAACTGCGCTGGTAATGCATGGAGATTGGTTTAAATCTGGTGATATCGGTGTGATGGATGCCGATGGATTTACCAAGATTGTCGACCGTAAAAAGGAAATGATTTTGGTTTCAGGATTCAATGTATATCCAAATGAAGTAGAGGATGTGGTGGCTTCTTGTCCGGGTGTTTTGGAAGTAGGGGTAATCGGGATGCCAGATCCTAAATCTACTGAAAAGGTAGTTGCTTATGTGGTCAAAAAGGATCAGACGCTTACCGAGGAGATAATTATTGGGCACTGCAAAGAATCCTTGACCAATTACAAAGTTCCTAAGGAGGTATATTTTACCGAGGAACTACCTAAGACCAATGTGGGAAAAATTCTTCGTCGAAAAATCAAGGAGGCTCATCTTGAGAAGTTGGGCTTAGCTTAAAAGAGTTTAACTTATTTCATTCAAAAAACCGCGATTTTTGCGGTTTTTTCTTTTTTTTTGTGCGCTTAACCCTTTGGCTGATGAAAAGGAGTTAGTATCATTTTTTTCTTCAACATTTATGACTTGGCAACTGATTAAAGATTCTTTCTTGGGTAAGGAGATGGATTTTACCCGCCTTCCTTTGAAGACAGCTATTTTTATGCTAGCCCTACCCATGATTTTAGAAATGGTGATGGAATCCGCTTTTGCAATCGTGGACATTTTTTTTGTAGCTAAACTAGGGGAGAATGCTATTGCCACCGTAGGATTAACAGAGTCTGTAATCGTCTTGACTTATGCACTTGGTTTTGGATTTAATATGGCCGCAACTGCTTTGGTCTCTCGGCGTTTCGGAGAAAAAAATTACCAAGAAGCCGGCTCGGCAACTTTCCAATTACTATTGGTAGGCGCTTTGCTTTCCATTGGTCTTGGAATTCTAGGATGGACTTTTGCTTCGGATTTACTTCGTTTAATGGGGGCCAATGAACAAATTATAGAATCAGGGTCAAGCTATTCTAAAA
>JAURGC010000084.1 GCA_030833985.1 Algoriphagus sp.
AGCATTGTGGAGTTGCATTACCCCGATGAGTGAGTGGTCGGTGGCCAACCGTTCTAATTCCATCGATATCCCTGATTTTACCGGAGGTCACTGGAAAACTAATGCGCCTGTTGAGATCACCTTGAAGGGTGGAGGAACGACGAAGGTGAGAGTCTAAAAGTACGAAGTACTTTTAGAAGCAAGAGGCAAGAAACAAGAGATTAGACTCAGTTCTGCTGTTAATGAAATCCTGCTTATTGAGCAGGATTTTTTATTTCTTATTTCTATTCTCTTTTTTTATTCAAAACACCTACCTGAGGTAGGCAGGCCTTAGTGGCTTTGCAGCCTGCCCCGTAGAATTACGGGGCGCCTTATTTTTTTATTCTTGTAAAGACGCAGAGGGGCAAAGGAATAGAAAGGTCATCCACTAGTCTTGTTTCTTTCCTCAAGATGGATCCTGGTACATTGTACTTGATGCATCCTACTTGTTACTTTGCACCACTAAATCTTTAGTAATTTTTACTAAGCTCCTTCAAGGTTGGTAACAAAAGGCTAATTTAGCCAAATGAATACTTCTACGGACCGACTGGAGCTCGCGGCAAGGTTTGTGAATACTACGGGAGCCCCTATTTTTTTGACGGGTAAAGCAGGAACTGGAAAAACCACCTTTCTTCGCGATCTGGCAAAACAAACACACAAGCGTTTTGTGATTGTGGCCCCTACGGGCATTGCTGCACTGAATGCAAAAGGAGTAACCATCCATTCCCAATTTTTATTTCCATTTGGCTCTTTTTTGCCTACACGTGAACCAGAGGGGAATTTTACAGATCGGCAGGGATTTTTTACTCAGCAAACACTTGCTCGCAAACACCCTCTCAACCAATTACGTCGGAAAGTTCTCAAGGCGATTGATCTTTTAGTAATTGATGAAGTCAGTATGCTACGTGCAGATATGCTGGATGCGATTGATTACCGGATGCGGAGTGTGAAGCGCAACTATCAAGTTCCATTTGGGGGAGTTCAGGTGCTATTGATTGGGGATTTGTACCAGTTGCCCCCCATCGTTAAGGACGAGGAATGGACTGTTTTGAGTAGATTCTATAACTCCATGCATTTCTTTGAAGCTAAAGCCATGCAGCAATCTGGGATGGTGTATTTGGAGTTGGATAAGATCTTTCGGCAGCAGGACGAGCCCTTTATTCGCATCCTAAATAACCTTCGTGACAATAAATCCACACCAGAGGATGTGCGGCGACTGAATCAGCAGTTTAAGACTTTGGATGAGATTCAAGATTTGATGCCCTGCATCACCTTGACCACACACAATTACAAGGCCGACGAACTGAATTTACGGGAACTCAGAAGTTTGGAAAGCCCCTCGTTTTTTTACGATGCAGATTTGGATCGAGAATTTCCCGAAAGTATGTTTCCACTGCCTCCAATCTTGGAATTGAAGGTAGGTGCACGGGTGATGTTTATCAAAAATGATTCCTCGGGTAATGCCAATTACTTCAATGGCAAGTTGGCGACAGTGATTCAGCTGGCTGCAGATGAGGTAAAAGTGCGCATGGATGATCTTCAGGAGGAGTATGTGCTCAGAAAAGAGGATTGGGAAAATAAACGATACCGACTCAACGTAGAAACCAAAGAGTTAGAGGAGGAAGTCATAGGTACATTTTCTCAATATCCCATCAAACTGGCTTGGGCAGTAACGGTACACAAAAGTCAAGGACTGACCTTTGATAAAGCTATCGTGGATGTTGGGCAGGCCTTTGCTCCAGGGCAGGTATATGTGGCTTTGAGCAGGCTTCGGAGTTTGGAAGGGCTGATATTACGAACACGTATCCATACGGAGGTGATTTTTTCAGATGCAAAAGTGGTTGGTTTTACTCAAGAAAAATCGATTCAACAAGATTTGGCTGCCTTACTGAGTTTGCACCAAGAAAATTACCTTTTCCAAGTGGTAGAGCGCTCTTTTGAATTTGAAAGTGTGATTGGAGTCTTGATTCAGCTTCAAAATGATCAGGCCTCCTCCATGGAGTTTGAGGAGCAAGCATTGCGGGAGGACTTGCCTGCGGTATATCGACTTCTAGAAGCAGAGCGGGAAAATACCCGAAAGTTTCGACAGCAATTGCAGTATTTGATACAGCAGAAAGAAGTAGAGAAATTGCTAGATCGTTTGGAAAAAGGTTCATCCTATTACTTGGAACTTTTATTGGAAGGAATGAAGATTTTACTTCGACATTTAGTAAAAATTGAGCGTTTTACACGCGTGAAGGAGTACCAGGAATCGATGGAAGAGTTGGAGTTGGAGTTTTTGAATAAGTACACGGATATTGCTCGAAGTAAAGTACTCTTGCAAGCCATTTTACAGGGGCAATCGATTGGATCCTTGGAGGCAGTGGATTTGAAAATCAGGCAGGTGCGGCAACAGTTAGTAGCCCAATTTCGGGAAGCCTTGCCAGCTAATTCTACTACAAAAAATAAGTCAGGGAAGAAAAAATCTACCAAAGCAAAGCAGCCAAAAGAGAAGAGGGAGGATACAAAGGAACAGACGATCCGATGTTTTTTGGAGGGGAAAACTCCTAAAGAAATAGCATCAGATCGTGGACTAACTCCTGGAACCATCTTCAATCACCTTACGCATGGGGTAAAGACGGGAAAAATCCAGGTAGAGGCGCTGGTTCCCCAAGAAGCGATCTGGGAGATTCAAGGAGTGACTGAAAAACTCAGTTCGCTAAAGGCCTACTTCGAGCATTTTGAAGGGAAATACGAATACGAAACGCTGAGGCTTGTTTTGTATGCAGGAAAAGCGGGATAGGATTAATACATCTTCTCAGTCAGCACACTCATAATCGTACGAATTCCTTCTTTGTAGTTGCCTAGGCGAAGGTTTTCATTCGGGCTATGCTGATTGTTGTCTGCATTCACGGTAGGAATGGTGACCGCTGGAATGCCCAATGCATCCACAAAGGGTGAAATAGGAATAGAGCCACCAGAAATGCGTATCTGTACTGGGTCTGCTCCAAAGGAACGATTCATAGCTTTTCTTAGCCAAGTACCTACTGGAGAATCCATGGGCGTGCGGAAGGCTTGATAAGAGATGGAGGTATCGACTTTGACAATTTTAGGATGAGCCATTCGCTCATCATCGGTAGGGTCTTTATCGGTGATGTAAAATCCTTGCTTACGGATATGGTCTTTGATCAGACCAAACAATCGAACTGGGTCCGATTCGGGTACCAAACGCATGTCTAATTCGGCTATTGCAACCGCAGGGATGATGGTTCGTGCTTGTGGACCGGTATAGCCTGAAGATAGCCCTTTGATATTCAAAGAAGGATAATTAATGCTTTCTTGATAGCTCTGTCCCACTTGATCGGTTCGTCCAAGCCCAAGGCGTTTTTTAACTGCGGGTTCGTTGTCTGGCACCGCAGCAAAAATTTTGCGTTCCGCTTCGGTAAAGGTAATCCCATCGTAAAATCCTGGAATTATCACACGGCCATTTTCATTTTTCATAGAAGAAAGCAGCTGTGCCATCAGCAGCGCAGGGTTGGGGGCATAATTGCCGTAGTGCCCACTGTGCTGGGGAAGTTTGGGGCCATAGGTAGTCAAAAATAATTCGGAGATACCTCGAGCACCATAACTGAGTGTCGGCAGGTTGGAGGTATGACGGGGTCCATCCATGATAAGCATCAGGTCTGCTGAGAGTTTTTCCTTATGCTTGACAACGGCTGCGGGAAGACGAGGTGAACCTTGCTCTTCCTCGAAATCAAGAATGATTTTGACTGAGTAATCTGGGGAGATCCCTGCTGCGGAAAGTGCATCCCAGGCAGTAATCAGCATAGCCAAAGGACCTTTGTCATCCGAAGTGGATCGTCCAAAAATGCGCCAGTCGGCATTGTATTCTTTTTGTAGTCTCTCCATTGGGAGCTGTTCCCATTTACCTGGAGCAATCTGTGCTTTTAATACAGTGTGGTAGGCGTCTTTCTGATCCCACTTGCTGATATCTACCGCTTGTCCATCAACATGGAAGTAGAACAGGGCAGTTTTTTTAGCATTCGGCTGTTTCTTTTCAACAAGGAGCAGCGGAATTCCGCCAGTTTCCAAGCGCTCCACGGACCAATTGCGTTGAGAAAAGGCGGTTTCACACCAGGCAATATTTACTTCGATTTGCTCGGGAAATACGGCGTCGTTGGGCATAGCGACTAGTTCATTTAGTAACTGGAGTCCAGCTTGCCAGTGCTTTTCAGTGAGCGCATCCAAATGCGCTTTGTCAAGGGTTTGTGCGGATAGGCTCAAACCAAAAAAAAGAAACAGAGAGGTGAACAAGTAGTTTCGCATGGGAAAAATGGTTTTTCGAAAAGTAAGAAAAATGGATGGTTTCAGCAATTCAGCCATGGAAAAGGTATACTTCACATCCCTCTCCTTAGCATATCAATTTTAGGAGGGTCTTGAACTTCGAAAAGTGGAGTCAATGTTGTATTTTCAGACCATGCACAGACGCCCATTTCTTCAGAAACTCAGTTTGCTCAGCACAGGGATAGTGACCCTGCCCTTTGCAAGTTACGGACAGGTAACCCTCCCAAAAGCCACTCGACTCAAGTTTATCACTGCTTCGGATGGACACTGGGGACAGCCCAATACAGATTTTTCCTTATCTCATCAAAATTTGATAGACGCCATCCACCGAGAAAAAGGAGTTGATTTTGTGGTTTTCAATGGGGATTTGATTCACGACACCCCTGCCTTTCTATCTGAGGTGAAAGCTGTGTTTGATCAAGTTCAATTTCCAACCTTTGCCACGCGTGGCAATCACGATCGGGTAGATGCCGATACTTTTCTCCGAATCATGGGTCATCCGACCAACCATTCCTTTGTAATTAAGGATCGGTTCGGTGTGATTTTATTGGATTCCTCCAATGCAGCCGGCAAGTACCTCTGTGCAGATGTGGATTACCTGAAAGGGGTGTTGACGTCCTATGAAAAGCTGGAGCAGGTGTATGTATTTATTCACATTTCCCAGCAGGATTGGACTCGTAATGGAGTTGCATGCCAAGAGTTTATGGACTTGATTGCTTCTTTCTCGAATGTGAGAGCCACCTTTCATGGGCACGATCATGACTTAGATGGCTTGATGGTATATAAAGAGAAGCCTTTTTTATGGGCAGGACACTTTGGAGGATCATGGGGCAATCCTTTTCCAAGTTACCGCGTGTGTGAAATAGGTGAAGATGGCAAAGCCGTCACCTACCTCAAGACAGTCAAGGATGGGCTGGTGCTCAATAGTCATTCTTTATAAAGAAGCACTATTCAATTAGGTAAGACCTAGTTGATTTGTGCTTCTATCCAGTGTTTTGCATTGACGAAAGCTTCCATCCAAGGGGTGAAGTCATCGTTTCGCTCATTCGGGTAGTGGGCCCAATTCCAAGGCTTTAAGCTACGCTCTATGTGTGGCATAATGGCCAAGTGTCTGCCATCTTCCGAAGCGATACCAGCTGTTGCAAAGTCTGATCCATTTGGATTTCCAGGGTAGGAGCTGTAGCTGTACTTCATCGCGCAATGGTATTCCTGTTCACCTTGTGGTAAATTGAATTTTCCTTCTCCATGCGCTACCCACACGCCAAGACGCTGTCCGCTTAGGCTTCCCAGCATCACCGACTTATTTTCTGGGATGGTTACATTCACGAAGCAGGATTCAAACTTATGGCTCAAATTATGCTCCATCTTTGGCTTTGTGGTATGGTTGGGAGTAATCAATCCTAGTTCAATCATCAATTGGCAGCCATTGCAAACTCCCAATGATAGGGTGTCCCTTCGTGCATAAAATGCATCCAAGGCTTGCTTGGCTTTCGGGTTGTACAAGAATGCACCCGCCCAACCCTTGGCAGAGCCCAATACATCTGAATTGGAGAACCCTCCTACAAAAACGATCATTTGGACATCAGTCAAATCTTCTCGACCAGAAATCAGGTCGGTCATGTGGATGTCTTTGACTTCAAAGCCTGCAAGCCATAAGGAATAAGCCATTTCTCGGTCTCCATTTACTCCTTTTTCCCGGATAATCGCTGCGGTTGCTTTTCCTTTTGTAGTACGAAATGGATCGAGTCCTAATGTTGAAAATTTTCCTTCCCATTTCGTGGAGAAGCTGTAGTGTAGGGGCTGATTTTTGTAATTGGTAAATCGCTCGAGAGATAATTTTTCCCCGCTCTGTTTTTTATCAAGCAGGTAAGAGGAACGGAACCAGATATCTCTCCATTCGGAGACCACCAAAGTTTGGGAAGCGAATTCGATTTTGCCGTTAAGCGTAACGGTTCCAAGTGTTTTGAATTCAATCTGAGCGGCTGTAAGGTGTTTTTCTACTTCACCATTAGCTTCCACTTGAATGAGGATGCCAGGATTTTCGGAAAACAAGGCTTTCACCAGTTCCTTTTCAACAAGTTGGGTCACGTCCACCTGGATACCCACAGATTGGCTTGGGAAACACATTTCCAATAGTGCCGTGAGGATACCTCCTGAAGAAATATCGTGACCCGCAAGGACCAATCCTTGAGAGATGAGTTGCTGGATAGTTTCAAAAGCGTTGGCAAAATAAGCTGCATCTACTACGGTAGGTGGTTCTAGACCTACTTTATTCAATGCTTGGTAAAGCGATGAACCTGCAAGCTTGGCGGAATCTTTGGAGAAGTCTATATACAAGACCTTCGTACCTTCTTGAGGAATGAGAGCTGTTTTTACCGTTTTTTGAATGTCTGTACATTCACCAATCGCCGAAATAATTACCGTGCCTGGAGAGTACACCACTTTGCTGCCAGGATACTTCTGGGTCATGGAAAGGGAATCTTTTCCGGTAGGAATATTGATACCCAAGGCAATGGCAAACTCAGAAACTTCCTGCACTGCTCTGTAGAGACGGTCGTTTTCTCCTTTGTTTTTTGCCGGCCACATCCAGTTAGCAGAAAGGGAAATCCCCTTCAATCCATCCGCGATCGGAGCAAAGATCAAGTTGGTCAGTGCTTCGGCAATGGCTAATCGGCTGCCTGCCTGTGGGTTGGCTAATGCTGCTACTGGTGCATGACCGATAGAGGTAGCAATGCCTTTTTGGCCAGTGAAGTCCAGCGCCATGACGCCTACGTTGTTGAGGGGTAATTGGATTTCACCCACTGTTTGCTGGGTAGCAACACGCCCAGTTACGGAGCGATCGACCTTATTGGTTAACCAATCCTTGCAGGCTACTGCCTCGAGTTGAAGTACTTCTTTGAGGTAGGATAGGAGTAGATTTTCTTGGTGGGAAGTATCTGCAAAGGCAGATCCTTTTTCAGATACATCTTCAAGAATAGTTTTAGGAGAGGAGCCAAATAGGTAACTCAAGTTCCAATCCACCGGTTTTTCACCGTTTTTCTGGTTTTCAAATTTGAAGTGCATATCTCCTGTAGTCTCGCCCACCACATAGAAAGGAGCACGTTCTCGTTCGGAAAGTTGTTGCAAGAGAGGAATGTCTTTTTTGCCTACCACCAATCCCATTCGCTCTTGGGATTCGTTGCCGATGATTTCCTTTGCTGATAGGGTAGGGTCTCCCACTGGGAGTTGGTCAATGTGAATAGTGCCTCCCGTACTTTCCACCAATTCGGAGAGACAGTTGAGGTGTCCACCTGCGCCGTGGTCATGAATCGAAACGATGGGGTTGTTTTCACTTTCGGCCATGGCACGAATCACGTTGGAAACGCGCTTTTGCATTTCCGGATTGGAGCGCTGGATGGCATTCAGTTCGATGGAATTGGAGAGCTCACCCGTATTCAAGGAGGATACTGCAGATCCACCCATCCCAATGCGGTAATTGTCTCCACCCATTATGACGATTTGGTCACCGGCTTTGGGATCCGCTTTCTTGGTGTACTTGGCATTGGTAAATCCTACGCCTCCTGCAAGCATGATCACCTTGTCAAAACCGTGCTGCTTCTCGTTTTCCTCGTGTTCAAAGGTAAGTACAGAACCTGCGATAAGGGGCTGTCCAAACTTATTTCCAAAGTCAGATGCTCCGTTGGAGGCTTTAATCAGGATGTCCATTGGGCTTTGGTAGAGCCAAGGTCGGGCGGGAAGATTTTTTTCCCAGCTTCTTCCGGATTCTGACCTAGGGTAGGAAGTCATGTATACGGCCGTACCTGCTAGTGGGATAGAAGCTGTACCTCCAGCTAAGCGGTCACGGATTTCCCCACCGGCGCCAGTAGCGGCACCATTGAAGGGCTCCACTGTAGTTGGAAAATTATGCGTTTCCGCCTTGAGTGACAGGACCGTATCGATATCTCGTGGTTCAAAAAAATCTGCTTTATGCTGCGTTTTAGGTGCAAATTGTTGGATAGATGGTCCCTGAATAAAAGCCACATTGTCTTTGTAGGCTGAGGCAATTCGGTTGGGGTGACGCTTGGAAGTTTCCTTGATCAATTGAAAAAGGGTCAGTGGTTTTTCTACCCCATCGATGATGAAGGTGCCGTTGAAAATTTTGTGGCGGCAGTGCTCAGAGTTTACTTGTGAAAAGCCAAACACTTCTGAATCCGTTAATGGACGTCCCAATTCGGAGGATACCTGGTTGAGGTAATCTATTTCTTCTTGACTTAAGGCAAGACCTTCAGAAGCATTATACGAAGAAATATCAGTAATTGATTGAATGGATTCGGGTTGGAGTTGGATGGTAAAAATATTCTGATCTAGCCCTTCGTACGCTTTTTGAAGCATTGGGTCAATAGATTCTCCTAGTTGTAGGGGGGTAAATTCTTCTATCCGTTGAATCCCAATTATCCCCATGTTTCCTGTAATTTCTACTGCATTGGTAGACCAAGGAGTAATCATTTCTTTTCGAGGTCCAGCGAAGGTGCCCCCTACATTTTCACTAGGTAAAGCACTTGCTTCTCCAAAAAGCCAACAGAGCTTTTCTTGGTCTTCGCGAGAAATTGGGTGGGGTACTTGAACTCCGTAGATGAGTTTTTGAGGGGATTCAAAGAAGAAAATCATGTCCTTGGGCGGTATGGTACAAAAGTAAGCATTTGGGTTTTAGAATTGGAAAACTTGCAGGGAAGATTTCGTGGTCAAGCCCATTTTTTTGAAAAGTGGGCACTTGTTTTTTTAGGGATCTAGGAGTAGGGCAAGTTTATGAGAACCAAGGATTGCTGATTAATTCGATTCGATTAAAGATTTTTTTTAGCAATAAATAAGCTCATAAAGTATAATTGGTATTGATTAATAACAAATAAAAGATTGTAAAAAATATAATTTACAAAATAAAATTAACATAAAGCGGCTTCATTTTTCCGATTTGCAGTAAATAATTATTAAATAAAACTATGGAAACTTTAAACTAACATAAAGTTTCCATAGTTTTGTATCCGATTAAGCGACAAGATTTAAAGTGGAAGTTCGTCAACGTATTTTGGAAGTGGCCATAGCACAATTTGCACGATTTGGTGTACGTACCATAACCATGGAGGATTTGGCTAGGCAAGTAGGGGTATCGAAGAAAACTATTTATCAAGAGTTTGAAGATAAGAAAGACCTCGTCACTGCAGTTTTTGCTGCAATTTTGGAGCAGGACCAAAAACGACTCGCCTTTATTTTTGAGCAGGCTGATGGGGTAATAGAGCATTTGGTTCAAACTTCTAAAATGATGCGGGAGCGACTTACTTCTATCAACCCATTGGTGATTTTGGAGGTTCAGAAATATTTCCCGGATGCCTGGAACTTGTTTGAATCTTTTAAAGAAAAAACGATTCAACAAGATTTATTTAAAGTTTTGGAACGGGGAAAAGAGCTGGGGTATTTCCGGCCAGAAATTGATTCGCGGGTATTGGCACGTGTGCGGATGGATCAGATAACTTCTGCCTTTGATCCTAAAAATTTTGCCGATCCAGAATTCAATCTAGTGGAGGAGCAAATGATTGTACTAGATCATTTTCTTCATGGGATTTTTTCTGAGAAGGGAAGACAAGCTTATTTAACACAAAAAGACCTATTGAATTAAACCAACTTCGAATGAAAAAATACCTACTCCTACTTGTATTTGTAGGGCTAAGTGCATCCCAGGCTGCGGCGCAGCAACTGGTGGAATTAAAGTTATCTGACGCGATTACGTATGCTTTAGAAAACAATCCAAATGCAAAAAATGCTCGGTTGGAGCTTTTGATTTCTAAGGCTACCATTAAAGAGACTACCGCGCTTGGATTGCCCCAGATCAATGGTTCTTACAATTTGGACTACAATCCAAAAATTCCAGTAGTATTCTTACCCAACCAACCTCCTTTTGGTGATCCATCAAATCCAAGCGACGTGATTCCCGCTCGTTTTGGGGTGAGTTACTCCTCTGGCTTGGGGGTCAATGTTTCACAAATGATTTTTGACGGCTCCTTTTTTGTGGGTTTGCGTGCAGCTAAAACACTCCTTGACCTTACCAATAAAGACTTAAGAAAGGCAGAACTTGACGTGGTTGAAAATGTCAAAAAATCCTACCTCGGGGTCCTAGTTAATCAGCAACGGATACGGCTTGCTGAGGCTAATTTAGCTCGTATAGACACCTTACTAAAGGAAACTTCTGCCTTGCATGAGGCAGGTTTTGTAGAGCGTGTAGATGTATCTCGGGTGCAAGTTCAACGAAACAATACCTATACGCAAGCTCAACGGAGCCTCACCGCTTTGGATGTGAGTATGCAGATTCTAAAACTTCAAATGGGATTGCCGATGGATTATGAAGTGATATTGACGGAAACTTTGGAGGAATTATCCCCTAAAGAAGAGGCATTGCTCCTACTTGGAGAAGAAGGGGCTGAGCGA
>JAURGC010000202.1 GCA_030833985.1 Algoriphagus sp.
ACAGGCGGAATGACAAATTTTCACGAAATTCGAAATCTGATTGTGGAAGTTGCGGATGATGAGTCACTTCAAAATCCAGAAGGGGTAGATTTCACAGATAAAGCATCTTGTGCAGGGCAACTAAATCAATTTTACATCACCGACGAGGAAGTACGGTTGCCCAATGAAAATAGTTCCATCCGCTGTTTGCAGTTTTATGCTTCCTTGGATGATATCGAGGAGGAGAGTGAAGATCTATGTACCCAAGCCCGATGTCTAGAGCAAAATCGAGTTTTGATTGTGCCACAAGGAATTTTTCAGGCCAGTGACCAAGCTGGGGGGTATACTTTTCTTCCCAATGAAGCCTTTATAGATCAGGAAGTCACGGTTTATTATACGATTACCGATAGCTATGGAAAAACTTCCCAACCAAATTCGATTACCTTGATTATTAAGGAATCTCCAGATCCTATTGTCTTAAAAGTAAGTGGAGAAACACAATCTCAGAATGAGGTGATTGTCTGTGAAGGGGAATCAGTAAAGCTGGTTGGTGAGGGGAATGAATCCTACTATCGATTTGAATGGAAGAAAGATGGGGTTTTATTACCAGATGCTACGAGTCAGGAATTGCTAGTAGATGTATTTGGAGTATATGAGGTCATTGGCTTCAATCGCAAAGGTTGTCCTGCTATCAGCAATAAAATAGAAGTTAAGCGTGTTCCCTATCCAGAACTAAAGTTGAATCAAGCCATGGTAGGCTGTATTCCGGGACAATCCTTAGATGCGGGTAGTTTTATCAGTGGGTTTGACCTCACGCGCTTTGATTACAGAATGGTTGGTGAGGGGTTGGATTTAGAAAATGAGCAATTGAAAGCAGTAAATACTTCTGGTAATTTTGAATTGCAAGTAAAGCCCAAAGGAATTACATGTTATTCAGATCCTTTTTCTGTAGAAGTTTACATTCAAGAGAAAGCACTGGAAGTAGCCTTTGATTTTGAGGTGGCTGGCACTGGGATCAAAGACGATGCAAGTGGGGGGATATTTCCTGATGATGTGATTCAATTCACGGATTTATCAGGAGAGCGGATTGTGTCGTGGGAATGGGATTTTGGGGATGAAACTAGCTCACTGGAAAAGGAGCCCTCCCATACTTATGGAAAAAAAGGAAAGTTTGAGGTGCTTTTGGTCGCTACAGATCGCTATGGTTGTCAAAATCAATTTACAAAAACCATAGAAATTACGAGGAGCTATCGCTTGATGGTTCCTAATGCCTTTACTCCGCAGTTGGATTTAAATAAATCCTTTGTACCCAAGTTCAAGGGATTGGTTAGTGTAGAACTTTCCATATTTAACGTATGGGGAGAGCTTATTTATAGAAATTCTGATTTAGACCAGGAGGGATGGGATGGTAGTGTGAATGGGACTATTCAAGAGGCGGGTTTTTATTTTTACTCTTTGGTAGGTAAAGCGACTGATGGAGAAAAGGTAGAATCAAATGGAAAATTCAGATTGATACGATGAGGAGGAGACTATTGCTGCTTTGTATGTGTTTGGTACCCTGGTTTTCTTGGGGTCAAGACGTGCAGTATAGTCAATATTACGCAAATCCAATTTACCTCAATCCAGCATTGGTTGGCAGTACTGGTATGTCGCGTGTAGGGTTTAGCTTTAGAAACCAATGGCCATCCTTGGATCAAACTTTTGTGGCCTATACGGCCTTTGTTGATCATTTCAATGAGCAATTAAATTCAGGGTTTGGGATTGTTTTTCAAGGTGTCCAAGAATCATTCACGGAGACAAGTTGGAATGAGGTAGGTATGGTTTACAGTTATCGGCTTCAGCTATCGGCAAAAGGTTTCATTCAGGCGGGGGTTCAAGGCAGTTTTATTTCGCGTGACTCAGGTTTTGGAAGGGTAGTTTTAGGTTCGCAATTGGACATTGATCGGGCAAGTATTGATTATTCAGGGAGTGGATTTGAAGGGGAAAGTCAGGTGCGAGATCTAGATACACATGCTGGGTTAGTATATTATGGAAATAAGGCTTGGTTGGGGGCTTCTATGGCTCACCTTCTACAACCAAACATCAGTTATATCATAGATGGAACGAGTCGTTTGCCAAGAAAATTAAGTTTGCATGGAGGGTATCGATTTAATTTGGCTCCTGGAAACATCAACGACTATTTCAATAATACGGATCAAGAGCGTTCTTTTTCCTTCGGCTTTAATTACAAACAACAGGGGCAATTTTCACAATTGGATTTAGGGACTGAATTTTTCTTTGATCCATTGGCCTTGGGACTTTGGTATCGAGGGCTTCCGACGAAGTATGGCTTGCCCAACCATGAATCTATTGTGATGGTCATTGGAGTTAGTTTGGATTCAGGTTTGGATATAGGTTACAGCTTTGATTTTCCAATTTCATCCTTTGGATTGGCGCGTTCAGGAGGAGCTCATGAATTGTCTGTCCGCTTTGTTTTTTTATCGCAGCTAATGGAAAAGAGGCGAATGCGTCCTTTGCCTACTTTTAAGTATTGAGTTGAGCAAGTTCTAGTAGGAAAAAAATCAGGGGGGCAAATTTTGTCCGATTTGATAAATTTTTCCATGTCATTTTCAGCGTTTTAGGTAGGATTCACCCTTATTTTTTTAATGAGGGTTTGTAGTCGAAATAAAAAGCGTCATCTTTGCACTCCCAAAAGACGGATAAGCTGTGTTGATGGGTGTTGAAAAGCTAGAAAAAAAGGGGGGGTAGATAGAAAATTTATTTTCTTGAATTAGTTGTGGTGAAGTAGAGATTGATTACCTTTGCAACCCTGTTCGGAAGGAATGGGATAAAAAGTGGATGTTTTTAGAGGGTTACCTTGAAAAAACACAAGTTCCAAA
>JAURGC010000094.1 GCA_030833985.1 Algoriphagus sp.
AAGTTTTCAACCAAGGATTTGGTTAAGTTGAATTCATTGGTTTTTGAATCCAATTTCCGGGAGACTTGAGTAAGCTCTTCTCGAATCAACTCGACAATTCGGGTAGTCTCTTCGATTTTTATATTTTGATCTTCCTGTTTACTATGTAGAATATCAAATTCATTTTGTGCTTCATCCAATTGGTCTTTTACTAGTGCTAGCTTTTGTTCAAAGGAGAATAAGTTTGCCTCCTGTGAGCTATCATCTGTGGATGTCCTGTCCAGGTCTTGTTTCAGGGTTGTAAGTTGAATTTGTTTAATTTCAACTTCTTTACCTATCTGATATACATGTTCCTTTACTTTTTCAACGTGTAATCCTAACTTTTTATGCTGTTCTTGTTTGGCAGAAACGACCGTTTTTTGAAGGTCATAGGCTTCCCTTAGCTGAGTAACCCAGGCTTCTTTTTCTAATAAAATTTTTTCTGCAGATTCCTTTTCTTGTTCCAGTGATCGTATCGCAAAAGCTGCTCGTTCGTTAGATTTACGATCTTGCTCGATTTGTTCACGAAGGATTTGGGAACGATCTTCTAAAAACCGAAGTCGTTCATTTTTAATTTTTTTGTCTGATTCAAAAGTTCGGATTTTGTTGACTTGTTCATTTAGTGTTTTTTGTCTTGCAGCCAACAATTTTTCTTTTCCAATTAAGTCCGATTTGCAGGAACTCAATTGTGCTTCCAAAGATGTTATTTTAGCTTGAATACTAATTTTTTGGTCAGATTCCTGCTGTATTTTTTTATGTGCATCTACCAGTGCCAATTGCAATTGTTCCAAGGACTTTTTGGCCAAATTGATACTTGCCACTCGATAATCTGCCTTTATTTCAAAATATTTGGCGGCTTGTTTGGCTTGTTTTTCTAGAGACTTAAGGTTTTTATCAATTTCAAAAAGTAAGTCTTCTACCCGTGATAAATCTGCATCGGTATCTTCTAATTTCCGTAAGGTTTCTCGCTTTCTTGTTTTAAACTTTGAGATTCCCGCAGCTTCTTCAAAAAGCTCACGACGAGAATTGTTTTTATCATTCAATAACTCATCGATCATTTTAAGTTCAATGATCGCGTAAGAATTTGAATTGATTCCAGTATCTAAGAAGAGGTTGGTTATGTCCTTTAATCGGCAGGTGACCCCATTGATTTGATACTCACTATCACCACTCCGGTAATACCTACGTGTGATGGTCACATGCGTGTATTCGGTGGGGAGGAGATTCTTGGTGTTTTCAAAAGTGAGGGAAACCTCTGCTAAGTTAGTTGGCTTCCTGTTTTTTGTACCGTTAAAAATTACGTTCTCCATCTTGTCAGAGCGGAGCATTCGTGATTTTTGTTCTCCTAATACCCAACGGATAGCATCTACCACATTGGATTTGCCACATCCATTTGGACCGACAACCCCTGTAATACCCTTATCAAAGTGGATGACCATTTTGTCTCCAAAACTTTTGAATCCTTTGATTTCCAGCTTACTAAGTAGCATCGGTGTTTTTTAGTGAAAATAAAAGGTTAAAATAGGTTTAATCTTAGAATTTGGCAATAAATGAGGGGAATAACCTAAGTAAGTTTAGAATCAGAGGTTTTCAATTTTTTTGATTCAATGGTTAAACTTCTTTTTTAAAAGTTTTTAGAGTACCTTAACTCCATGGAGTTAGGACAGATTCTGTATGCTGTGGCCATAGTGGCCTATTTTATTTACAAGGCTACTGCCAAAAAGAAAGGAACAATACTACCTGAAGAGGGAGACGAGACACCTGAATCCCCTCAAAAGGGCCTAACCTTTGAAGACTTACTTCGGGAGATTCGTGAAAGTCAACCACCAAAAGCAGAGCAAGTACCCCCACAAAAAACTGAGCCTGCAGTAGATCAACGTTCATTTACTAAACAACCTTCCAAGTCGAAAGAAAAAGTGCCACCAATTCTTGAAGAAGTGGTGGCAGAAGGACAAGATTACGAAGATGTCGGGAGATCTTACCGCGAAAAATTGAATCGAACTAGTTTGGAAGGCCTTTCTTCTAGTATTCCCAAACGAGTATTTCTGGAAACCAATGAAAAGAGGATTAACCCTTATGCGGCTTTTTTGAAAAATCCAAAGTCCTTTAGAGATGCGGTGATTGTTAGTGAAATTCTACGAACAAAACATTTTTAGCGAGCCGCAAACTTTTTCAATTCGAATTGGTTAATAATTTGAGATTTACATAGATCACAACCTCGTTTGCTTTGAAAAAACAACCACCTTTACAGTCGGGAAGTCTTTCAGAATCTAGGAGACAATTTTTAGAGAAAGCTGGCTTTGCTGCAGTTATAGGTACTTTTGGAATCTCTTTTTTTACCTCTTGTGTGAGTACTGAAGAACCAGATGATGCGACTCCACCGCCAAATACAAGCAGCAATGATGGCATTACTATTTCTGACAATACGGTTCAAATCAACTTATCTATTCAAACAAAACTAGCATCCCCTGGTGGCTGGTTGTTAGTGGGTTCGGCTAAAACTTTGGTAGCCAATTTGGATGGTTCTTTTGTGGCGATGACCTCGGTATGTACACACTCCGGCTGTTTTGATAGTTGGTCATTTACCAATAACCGATTTACTTGTACCTGTCACAACTCCATTTTTACTACTGCTGGACAGGTTCTCCAAGGCCCTGCTACCCAACCCTTGCAAGTATATACTACCTCCGTTTCTGGTACTACGCTCACGATCAATAAGTAAAAAACATACTTCTGAGCTTTCTTTCAAACCAACTTTATTTTTAAAATTTTAGTAATTACTGGCAGGATTAATTTTTCTATAAATTTGACAATTGGTGTCAAAAATTAGTTTATAAATTTTGATGATGGTAAATTTGGACAGTAATCGTCAAAAATTCCATGGCCAAATCAAGCCCTATTGAGCAGCAAAAAATTTTACGGGTATTCAAACTAATAAACTTGTTGCAAAGTACAATTGGTAAACCCGTGCATCGCCTTGCTGAATTATTACAAACTGACGAACGCACTATTTACAGGTATTTTAAACTTTTAGAAGCGCTTGGATTTGTAGTTGTCAAGGAGTTTAGTAAGTACAAAATCCAAGAAAGACCGGAATACTTTGCCAATCCCAGTGCAAGTACTTCATTTTCTGCTGAAGAGAATCAATGGTTAAGTACGCTATTAGAGAGCCAAGGGAAAGGAAATGCGCTAAAAGATTCGGTGGTTCAAAAACTCAACCTACATTCCGAGGTACAGCTTAGTACGGAAGTCCTATTTAAAGCAAATCTTGGTCGCTTGGTAGACTTAATTGCTCAAGGAATCACAACAAAGAAGCAAGTTTGGATCAAAGAATATTATTCATTACGAAGTGATACGGTATCTAATCGCTTGGTTGAGCCGGTTGGATTTACCTCAGATTACGAACACATTCATGCCTTTGAACTGGATAGTCAGACCATGAAGATGTTTAAATTAGAGCGAATGGGGGAGGTGGTCATCGCTACTGAAAATTGGAAGTTTGAATCAGCACATGAACTTCCAGAACAGGCCCTTTTTGGATTTACAGGGAAAGGAAAATTTCATATCAAACTCAAGCTTAGCAAAAAAGCCTATCAGTTGATGGTAGAAGAGTACCCGACTGCCCGTCCATTTATCCAGATTAAGAATCGAAATCACTTTTATTTTGAAGGGGAAATTCCACATTTACCGGGATTAGCTCGATTTATTCTTAGCCTTCCAGGAGAAGTCAAGGTAGAAGAAGGCAATGAGCTCAAATCCTACCTAGCAGAGCAAATCCAAAAAGGATTTTATTAACCTAAATTCAAAAAAAACTAAGCTTGATGTTCTTCTCGGAGTAGGTCATTGATGGTTTTTACAGGATTGAAGGTCACCAATGGAACTTCAACGAAAAGGGTATTCCAATCCGCCATTGCTCCATTCCACAAACCAGGAAGCTCCAATGCTTTCAATACCTTTCCATTTTTTGATTTTTCCGTAATAAACCCTGTATTCATGTCGCGAAACTGAAGCAAATCAAATGGTTTACCTTGAAAATCTCGTGTTGCACAAACTAAATCCACAGGATTGAAATGAGTGGACCCTTTAAAATACTGTTTAGATTCTGGGTTATCCAAATCAATTTGTGCAGTCTCTAGAATTTGTAATGATTGTGTGCCGTCCTCTTCCTGCACCCAAAAAGGCCCACCTCCCGGTTCACCTGTATTCTTGACCATTCCACACACTCGAATAGGACGATTGAGTTTGGCTTGAAAAAAAGCTGCTTGTTCCGACAAGCTAGCATTTTGGATATGATCAGGAAGTACGCCTCCCAAATCAGAGATATAGACTTCTTGTGCTTTTCTTACCGATTTTGAAGATACTTCCTCTAGTGCTTTCAAAGCTTCGAATACGCGAGCTTGAACCTCTAGCAGCAGCCCTCCAAGGGCCATTTTGTAGGATTTTGTCACTGGTTTGAGCCGATCAGGAACGACATTATCAATGTTCTTAATGAAAATTAGATCTGCCGCTACCTCATTTAGATTTTCGAGTAAGGCTCCGTGACCTGCTGGTCTAAACAAAAGGCTACCATCTTCTTCCAAGAAGGGCTCGTTAGCTTCATCGACAGCGATGGTATCGGTAGATTTTTTTTGATGGGAATAACCCACATTAAACACCAGTCCAGTCGATTCCTGAAGTCGAGGAAGATGCTGATTTATTTCCTTGGCAAAGCCTAATTCGTGTTCAGGCGAAACGGTGAAATGAATATTTACCTGTAGATTTTTCCCTTTGCCGTACTGAATCCCTTCAATTAAATGCTCCTCTGCTGGGCAACGATTTGAATCGGAATAGGTATGAAATTTTAATAATCCTTTAGGGAGATTGCCGTAGTTCAAGCCTGTTTCTGTGAGCAAGGCTGCCACTAATTTTTTGTATTCTTTTTTTGCCAATACACTACCAATGGATTCACCTGATTGTTGTAGCACTTCTTCCAAGTCTTGATAAAAGGCGAAATGTTGGATATTCTCAATAAATTTTTGAGTAAAGGCATTTTGTGCCAAATCGCCGTCCGATTCTAAAAAGGAAAATAAATCTTTGAACATGCGACTAGCCGCCCCAGAGGCTGGAACAAATTTGACAATAGCTAATTCGATGGCTTTACGTTCAAAGAAACTTTGGTAATGCTGTACTTGCTTTTGCTCCCAAACCTGTATTCCTCTAGCAGGGGTGGCTGGACCAACTAAACGCAAAAAAGGAAAACCTTGCTTAAAAAAATTCAACTGTTGGTGAATTGCATCAACCTGCTTGCCTTGTGCAGTTATTTTTTGGGAAAGGGTAGCGTCCATCGTTGGATATTTTGAGATTAACTGAATACTTTAAGGTAATTTACTTTCTGCTAAACCTCTATACTTTTTTGACTTTTATTTGATTGAATTACCCTATAATTGATTCAAGGAGTTGAAATCGAATAGGCTCACCCACCTTTTTTTGAGCCAGAATGGATTGTCCTTCCTCTGTGAGTTGTAGAATACGAGGATATCCACCCGTTACCCCTGCATCTCGCATCAGTACAATGATTTTTCCTCCGGGAGTCAATTGTACAGTTCCTGGAAAAACAGGATTGGTTGGGAGTTCTTCCAGTTGGTTGGAAACGAGCTCTTCCAATTGAATTCCCATTCGATTGCTGAATTTGGAAAGGTGGAAAATAGTCGAACAAATTAATTCTTGTTGCGCTGAAGTCAAAAGTCTCCAATCTGCCCCCCGATAAGCTTCGATTTCTGAAGATTCAAACCAAGAAGTTACCCACTTTGGTTTGGCGCCAAGATTTTGCGATTGAGGATAGGAAAAATAGATTAACCCATCCTGAGTACTTCTTTTAGAGGGGAAGGTGATCGAATCAAAATCGCTTCCAGATCCAAGATAGCGCTCCACCTGAAACCCACCTTGAATGCATAGATACAAACGGCATCCGGTTAGAAATGAGCCAATTTCAAGAATGTCTCCTTCAGTGATTGAAATTAAGGATGAATTCGATACTTTTTTTTGGTTTAGAGTTACCACAGCATTTGCGCCTGTCAAGGCAATCAGGCAGGCTTGGGTAAATTGAATTTGTAGACCAGGTTGCGATAATTCCAAGGCTACTGCGGAACTTGTATTTTTCAAGAGGTGATTTGCCCAGCGAAAACTCCTTTGATCCATTGCTCCTGAGGAGGGAATGCCGTATTGTGCGCCTGAGAAACGACCCTCATCCTGCAGGGATGTGCCTGGAGGATAGCGTAGTAGTTTTGCTTTTCCAAGTATTTGAATCATTGCGAAGCAGATTTAGGGTACGACTGTTTCCAGTTTCGAAATTGGGTACCACTGATGGGGACAAATTGAATGCGTTCCCCAGGCTTAGCCCAAACAGGGATAGGCTTTGTGGAATCAAAAAAGGCAATAGGACTTCTTCCGATGATATGCCAACCACCTGGACTTTGCATGGGATAAATTCCTGTTTGGTAGCCACCTATAGCTACAGATCCTGGAGGAACAGCAAGGATGGGAACGCTTTTTCGCGGAGTATGAAGCAATGGGGAAAGGCCATTTAGATAGAAGAAACCTGGTAAAAACCCAAAGAAATGGATTCGATAGATGGGATTTGAATGGATTTGGATGAGTTCGGTTAGGCTTAAATTTTTCGATGCTGCGAGGGCGTTTAGGTCTTGGCCAAATTCGGGCTCATAGCACACTGGCACCTGCCAAAGTGTATTTGATAGGGGTAGCGGAATTAATTCAATGTCCGAAACCTGCTCCACAAACTGCTGCTGACTTTTGATATTTTTCCAGAACAAGCTTAATCGTGTAAACCCCTGGCGAGCTTCCAATAAATTACTTGAGTATTTGATTTGAATATAGTTCAAATACGCAAATTGGTAGGCTAGTAAATTATCAGAAGGGTGTTGATCCCATACCAATTCCCCAATGACAGGGCTAAGGATTTGATAGATAGGTTTCATGTCCAGTATTGCTTTCTAAGCTGGGGTAAAAAATTTAAAATCCCTGGATTATCTCCATGAAAGCATAGCGTATCTGCTTTAATTGGCAATGGAAGCCCATCAATACTCAAGAGTTCACCTTTAAAAAGCAATCGTTTGACTTGGCTTTCCACTGCACGCATATCTTGAAGCAAGGATCCATGCTGACTTCTTGGAGAAAGTAAGTAATCGGCAGTATAAGCCCTGTCTGCAAACACCTCTAACCGGATTGAAAGTCCATTTTCTCGTGCTTGATTCTCTAATTGAGAGTGTGGGGGTACTAGAAGTGGTATTTCAGCATAGTTTTTTTTCAAAAAACTGATAAGATGCGAGGCCAATTCCTCATCCCTTGATGCATCATTGTATAAGGCTCCATGAAATTTGATATGGTCCATGGTTAAATTCAGGATTTGAGCCCGTTGCTGAAACCTTTCAAGTTGTACTTCAATTGCTTCAATCAGTGTTTCTATGGGAATAGTAAGTGAAACCCTTCCAAAGTTTTCTTGATCTGGATAGGAGGGATGAGCGCCTACTTTTTTGTCGTATTTGATGGCTAAGGCCAAAGAAGCATCCAAACTCTTTTTTGTACCATAATGTCCTCCACAAGCCAAACTAGCGACATCAATAAGAGGGAATATTAGATTTTCCCAAGAGATTCCTTCTCCCAGATCACAGTTTATTTGGGGAGGAGAGATTCTTTTATAGGAACTGGAAAAATCCATGGAATGGTCTTCTTAAAGTGCTAGGTTAAAATTTCAACCACTCGTCCAGTCTCGGGATTGACCACTACTCGAATAGGCGGCATGCCATCCTTAGTTAAAAAAATTATTAAGTAATTTCCATCTGTCCAAGCGGCGACCTCTGCTTGGTTCCAATCACCTAAAATTGATTCTTTTTGTGTGACACTCAAAGCATTGTAAGCAATTTCACGGTACACATCCAATGGATCTTCTGGGGATTCTTCCGTACAGGCAATTAATAGAATTCCAATAAATGCAAAAAGTAGAATTTGGATTTTCATGAGTATAGGGCTTTACTTCTCAAATTTGAAAAAAATTCCTTTCTTGACAAGTATAAACTCAATTTAGAGTCAAATGTCTTTGATTTCAAAACTACCCCAGGTTGGAACAACCATCTTTACGACCATGTCTCGGATGGCGCAAGAAGAAAATGCCCTTAATCTAGCCCAAGGTTTTCCAAGCTTCGGTTCGGATCCATTCCTTTTGGAATTGGTGGCGAAATTTACCCGAGATGGAAATAATCAGTATGCACCTATGTCTGGTGTTTCTGAGTTAAAACTTGCGTTAGCTACTAAAACTGAGCGAACCCAAGGCTATTTCCCAGATCCAGAATCTGAAATAACGATAGTTTCAGGAGCCACAGAAGCACTTTTTTCAGCCCTTACGGCTGTTATTCGGCCTGGAGATGAAGTGATAGTTTTGGAACCCGCCTACGATAGTTATGTTCCTGGAATCTTGTTAAATGGTGGGGTCCCCATTTTTGTAGCCTTAAACCCAACAGATTTTTCAGTGGATTGGGAATTGTTAACTTCTAAAATCACAGGCAGAACACGCGCTATCATGGTCAATAGTCCACACAATCCGAGTGGCCAAGTTTGGAGCAAGGAGGATGTGGAGCAATTGGCTTCTCTCGTTTCGAAGAAGGGTATTTTTGTCATTAGCGATGAAGTTTACGAGCATATCTTATTCGATAGGAAAATCCATATTTCTTTGGGTTCGCATCCTATTTTACGTGAGCATACCTTTGTTTGTGGTTCGTTTGGAAAAACCTTCCACGTAACTGGATGGAAAATAGGCTATTGCATTGCACCATCCAATTTGAGCCAAGAATTTCGAAAGATTCACCAATACGTGACTTTTAGCACCGTCACGCCAATTCAATTTGCACTAGCCGAATACTTGGATGATCCAAAAAATTATTTGGATTTGCCTTCCTTTTACCAAAAGAAGCGAGATCTTTTTGTGGAAGGCTTGAAATCCACGCCATTTATTTTTCAAGCCAGCCAGGGAAGTTTTTTCCAGTTGGTGTCTTATTCCCATCTGAGCAAAAAATCCGATGTACATATTGCTGAGCAGATGACTCGGGAGCTTAAGGTGGCGTGTATTCCTGTTTCCGTATTTTATTCAACTAGGCAGGACCATCAAGTCCTTCGTTTTTGTTTTGCAAAAAAAGAGGAAGAGTTGGAGGAAGCTCTGCGTCGAATACAAAAAGTAGAAACAATATTTTAGGCATTTAAACTATTGAAAATCAATTAAATGTATATTAATAGATTAAGTAGTACTAAAAATAAAAAATCAATGAAATTTTCCTTTCTCTTACTGATTTGTCTTCTCTTTGTGGGTATCACGGTTGCTCAGGAATTGGAGTTTGCTCAATGGAAAATCAAAAGAAAAATTGAATTGACAGGAGAAGATGGATGGCTAAATTTAGTTGGGTTGATTTGGATGGAAAAAGATGCTCCCTATTTAGAAGAGGTGAATGCAAATACCCTTGGCTTTGGCAAAATTTCAGGA
>JAURGC010000097.1 GCA_030833985.1 Algoriphagus sp.
CCTCCATTGACATTGACTAAGGAAGGGTCCAATTCTAGCGATTTGATCACCGCTAGCGCTTGTGCAGCAAATGCTTCGTTTAACTCTACCAAATCTAGGTCTTGCTTGCTGAGTCCTGCTTGCTTGAGCGCCTTTGGCACTGCTTCCTTGGGGCCAATTCCCATAATTCGTGGGTCTACTCCAGCTACAGCGTAGGACATCATTCGCGCAATTGGATCCAAACCTAAGGACTTCATCAAGCGCTCGGACATCACTACTACAAAGGCCGCTCCATCCGAGGTCTGAGAGGAGTTCCCTGCGGTCACCTGACCACCCATTCTAAAGGCTGGCTTTAGTGCCGAAAGCGCTTCCATCGTGGTGCCTACACGAGGCCCCTCATCCGTGTCAACAGTAAACTTTCGGGTTTTCTTTTTTCCCTTCTCGTCCAGGTAGGTCTCTTCTACCTCCACCGGTACGATTTCCTCTTTAAACTTGCCAGCAGCAATTGCCGCAAGTGCTTTGTCATGAGAACCCACCGAAAAAGCATCAGACTCCTCCCGAGTAATGCCATATTCCTTAGCCAGTTCCTCTGCGGTCAAACCCATATTCAAGTAGTAAGAGGGGGTTTGGGACGCTATCTTCCAGTTGAGCGCTGTCTTATAGCCCATCATAGGCACCAAAGACATGGACTCGGTACCTCCTGCAATGATGCAATCTGCCATTCCTGCTTTGATTTTGCTTACGGCCAAAGCAATGGCTTCTAAGCCCGATCCACAATATCGGTTCATCACAAAGCCTGGAGTGTCGATACCCAAGGCTAGTAAAGAAATCATTCGGCCCATTTGCATGCCTTGTTCTGCTTCTGGTACCGCGTTGCCGACTATGAGATCGTCAACTAGTTTGGATTCAAGGCCAGGGGTACTAGCAACCAAATGCTTGATCACGTCTGCTGCCAAGTCATCCGGACGATAAAAACGAAATCCCCCTTTCTTGGATTTCCCTACCGCCGACCGATATCCATTTATAATGTATGCTTCCATATTTATTTTTTTATCTGTCTTTTTTTTTTAGTAAGAGCCAAGAACCGAGAAACAAGAGCCAAGATTCTTGAACTATTTAATAAGGATTCGCTTCTATAGTGTTTTTAAAACCAATGACCCTTTTTTGTAACTCTGAAATCTCTCTAGATAGGTATCCATATTTTTCTTCTTCAATAATCCCTATTCTAAAGGCAATGATGAGTTGTGTTTCCAACTCAAAACACTCACCCAAACTTATTTCCAAGCAATTAGTAAATGCTTTTGAACTATTTCGGGCAAAACCTTCGGCAATGTTTGAAGATGTCGAAACACTGCACCTTCTCATTTGAGAAGTAATTCCAAATCGCTCTTCTGATGGGAAGGATTTTGTTACCTCATAGACAAGAACAGCTAACTCTACTGCTTTTTGCCAAACTTTAAGATTCTTAAAATTATGTTTGAGTTTCATCTTTCCTTCCCGTCTTGCTTCTTGGCTCTAAAGTCTTGTCTCTAGTTTCTAAGCGGTTTTCCCTTAAACAAAATACTGTGTATGCGCTCTAGGGTCTTTTTCTCTCCCGTCAAACTCAAGAATGCTTCGCGCTCCAGATCCAACAAGTACTGTTCGGTCACTTCGGTAGGAGCAGATAAATCTCCTCCAGCCATCACATTCGCCAGTTTCTTCGCAATCTTGGCATCGTGCTCAGAGATGTAGCCTCCGTATATCATCCCCATGATGCCTGCCTCAAAGTAGGCCAGTCCACTTTTTCCCAAAACCTTGATGTTACGCTGTGGAATAGGCTGCGTATACCCTAGGTCAGAAAGGGAAATTACCTTGGCTTTGGCATCGGCCAACTGTCGCTTTCGGTTGAGCGAAATCCCATCACTGGCTCGCAAGTAGCCCAAGCCTCTCGCCTCTTCGGCAGAGGTCGATACCTTGGCGGTAGCAATGTTCATGAAGTATTCCTGCAATTGGTTGAATTCCACGTCTCCTCCGATGATTCCGTTGGAGAAACGAAGCGTCATTTCTTTCGTGCCTCCGCCTGCAGGGATAAGACCTACCCCTACTTCCACCAAACCCATGTACAATTCGGCATGTGCTTGAATATGGTCTGCATGAAGCGAAAGTTCACATCCACCACCTAAAGCCATGTTGTGC
Source organism: Algoriphagus sp. (assembly GCA_030833985.1). Taxonomy (GTDB): domain Bacteria; phylum Bacteroidota; class Bacteroidia; order Cytophagales; family Cyclobacteriaceae; genus Algoriphagus. The sequence goes on from JAURGC010000097.1 coordinate 2,155, forward strand.
GGAGCAACTACCACGGGCACGGAGGAGAAGCGCGCACGAGTCATTGTGTTTTGAAACTGGGCAATCATCAAGTTGATTTCATCAAATTCCTGATCGCCAGCAAACATAAATAACATGGCCAAATTAGCCCCTGCAGAGAAGTTTCCTCCCTCGTTGCCAATTACTAGACCTTTATAGGATTTTTCAGCCATACCAATGGCGGTATTGATTCCCTCAATCACTTCGGCGCCCATGGAATTCATTTTGCTGTGGAACTCAAGGCCGATGACCTCATCCCCCAAATCCACTACCGTAGCTCCTGCATTGCCCCAAACTTTTTTACCTGCAGCCTTGAGTGTGTCTAGGATGACAAACTCCTCCAATCCAGGAACCTCCTTGTAGGACTTGGAAGGGATGTCGTAGTAGGTTTTCTTGCCATTGACAATCTTATAGAAGGTTTCGTGTCCCGAAGCAAGGAGTTCGTGCACCCATTCAGCCGCCTTTTCTCCTGCCGCTTCCATCTTGGCTACGGTCTCCTTAACACCAAGGGCGTCCCAGGTTTCAAAGGGGCCCAATTCCCAGCCAAATCCTGCACAAACCGCCTGATCAATGCGAAACAGTTCGTCCGAAATCTCAGGAATACGGTGAGAGCAGTACTTAAATAAGTCGTAAAAAGAAGCACGGTAAAATTCTCCCGCCCGATCTTCAAAGTTGACCAAAAGACGCAATCGTTTTTTTAGGTCCTCTACTTCTTTGGCCGCCTCTAGTGCCTTAAACTTCGGCTTTTCCACGTCCTTGTAGGTAAACGTCTTCAGGTCAAGTTCCTGAAGTTCCTTCCTCCCATCCGGGTGGCGAGTCATTTTGAAGTACCCTTGACCCGTCTTGTCTCCAAACCATTTGTTGGTATATAGCACTTCCACAATCTTGGGTAGAATAAACTTGTCTCGAGATTCATCGTGGGCAAGTGCCTTGTACAGGTTGTTGGATACGTTTACGGTAGTATCTAGACCAACCACATCCATCGTTCTGAAGGTGGCAGATTTCGCGCGTCCAATCACAGGACCGGTAAGTTTATCTACTTCAGAAACCCCAAACCCCATTTTTTCAATGGTGTGCATCCCCGAAATAATTGCATATACCCCTATTCGATTGGCAATAAAAGCTGGAGTATCCTTGCAAAGGACCGTTTCCTTACCTAAGTACCGATCTCCAAATCCCATCAAAAAGTCAATCAGTTCCGGTTTGGTTTTTGGACCTGGGATGATTTCCAAAAGTTTTAGATACCGGGGTGGGTTGAAAAAATGTGTTCCAGCAAAATGAGCTTGAAAATCTTCTGAGCGACCATCAGACATCAAATGCATCGGAATACCTGAGGTATTAGAGGTGATGAGGGTTCCTGGCTTTCTGTATTTTTCTACTTTTTCAAAAAGCTGTTGCTTGATGTCCAAGCGCTCCACGACTACTTCAATAATCCAGTCATAGTCCTTTATTTTAGGAAGATCGTCGTCAAAATTTCCTGTGGTGATTCGAGAAGCAAACTTCTTCTCATAGATTGAAGACGGGTTTGCTTTGAGCGTGTTTTGAAGTGCTGTCGTCACGATTCGGTTGCGAACAACTGGAGCTTCCATGGTCAACCCTTTCTTTCGCTCCTCCTCATTGAGTTCAAAAGGAACGATATCCAAAAGCAGCACCTGGACGCCAATGTTGGCAAAGTGACAGGCAATTCTGGACCCCATAACTCCTGAGCCCAAAACGGCTACTTTTTTAATGGTTCTATTCATGATATATGTATTAAAATGCGTTGCTGTGGGTTTCTTCTTTGGAGTAGGAAGTGGCTACTTCCTTGGATTGGATTTGATCGATAACTTGATGGATTTTGGTGATGACACCAAAAAAGCCGGCAAGTTCTTTTTCACTGATTACGTCTCGCACCTGCTCATTAAAGCGCTTAACAGTTTGAACGGATATTTCCTTTTTCCGTTTCCCTTCAGGCGTTAAGAAAATTCGTACTGAACGCTTATCAATTGGATCGGCTTTTTTGAAAATCAAACCCTTCTCTTCCATGGTCTTCAACATGCGAGTAAGACTACGCGTCTCTAATCCAATCAATGGGGCAATTTTCGTTGCTGGTGTACCTTCTTTGGAGTTGATGTTGATTAACACAAAGCCGATTGCTGTGGTAAACCCCTCTTCTGTAGCTTGTTGGTTGTACATCCTCGAAATGGCATGCCAGGCACTTTTAATGGGGTAATCCACCGTCTCTTCTTTTTTCATAGGCACCTTGTGAGAAGTATAACGGACCTAAATTAGATAAATTTTGTATGCATGCATACTATTTTTTAAAAAATGTACCAAGTATGAGTTAAGAAATACGGGATTATTCAAGGCACCTAGTACCTACCTGCGATAGGCAGACGAAAAACCAGGTAAGGATTGGGGTTACAAGCAACCGATTCCTTCTGAACAACCTTGGTACCTTGAACTTGGTACTATTTAACTTCTTCTTCATGACACTCGCTTGCAACAGCGGTATAAAAAAAGAGGCACATAGAAAAAACCCATATGCCTCTTTGATAAAAAAGAAGTGGTCTCGCTTATTGACTTTTTCTTTTGAAATCTATTAGAACCTGGAAATAAGTACATGTACTTATTTCCTATACATAGCCTCTACTCGATCCGCGTACTTTTCCATGATTACTTTCCGCTTGAGCTTCATAGTGGGGGTGAGTTCTCCTGTTTCTATTCCCCAAGGAGTGTCTAGTAATTCAAATCTCTTTAATTGCTCCCACTTACCAAAAAGTTGGTTGAACTCCTCTACTTCACTGAGGTACTTCTCCTGAACCTGTTCGTTCTGAATCATTTCAAAATCGGTAGTATAAGGGATCTCTTTACGTTTGCAATACTCGCGTAAGCCATCAAAACTAGGAACAATCAAAGCAGCAGGATAATTACGATCTGCTCCCACTACAATCAATTGTTCGATGAGTGGAGATTCCTTAAACTTATTTTCCATCGCCTGCGGAGCAATATACTTGCCTCCAGAGGTCTTGAACATTTCTTTTTTACGATCTGTAATTTTCAAATACCTGCCCTCCAAGATCCCAATATCACCCGTATGAAACCAGCCGTTTTTAATCACCTCAGCGGTCATATCAGGTTCCTTGTAGTAACCCTGCATTACATTTGGCCCTTTAACTAATATTTCCCCGTCTTCAGCAATTTTCACTTCCACATCTTTCACAATCTTACCGACATAGCCGATTTTGATTTCTTCACGAGTTCCAATTGAGGCAGTCACTACTGGGGAGGTTTCTGTCAATCCGTAACCTTCACAAACCTTAATTCCCGCAGCCCAAAACACTCGGGCTAAACGAGGCTGAAGTGCCGAAGCACCAGAGTTAATCTGCATGATATTTCCACCCAAAGCTTCTCTCCATTTAGAAAAAATCACTTTGTTAGCCAATTTCAATTGAAAATCATACCATCCTCCCATATCCGATGCAGGGTCGTACTTGAGTCCCAATTCTAAAGCCCAAAAAAACAGTTTCTTCTTGATTCCAGTAAGTTCGTACCCTTTAGAAACAATCTTGTCGTACACTTTTTCCAACAAGCGAGGGACAGTATTGAAGAGATGTGGTTGAACTTCCTTCAGATTATCTCCAATTGTCTCCAAATTTTCTGCATAATAAATGGAATAACCCATATACATAAAACAGAAAGAGGCAGTACGCTCAAAGATGTGGCAAAGCGGTAAAAAACTCAACACTTTCGATGTACCTAAGGGGGGAGACATAATGTGCGATACAGAGATCAAATTGGACAGTACATTGGCATGCGTCAGCATTACCCCTTTCGGTTTCCCTGTAGTACCTGAAGTATAAATAATCGTAAAAAGATCTTCTGGCTTAACAGCAGCTTTAAAGCCTGACAATGCAGAAAAATCCCCTGATTTTCCCTCTCCTTGCAGTTCTGTCCAATGCGCTACACCAGGCAAACGGTCAAAAGAGTAAATGGAACGATTCTTTCCAGCTGATTGAACAGCTTTATCATAAATTGTTTGATCACCTGCAAAAATGACTTTGACGTCCGCATGATCAAAAATATATTCGTAATCCGCCACGGTAATAGTGGGATACATTGGTACAGAAATCACCCCTATTTGTTGTAAAGCCAAATCAATAAAATTCCATTCGGGACGATTTTCTGAGATGATAGCTACTTTTTCCCCTGGATGAATGCCTTTTGCCAAAAAACCTAAACTCAATTCATCGATGATCCTTTGTGCCTCTTTGGATGAATACGTTTTCCACACTCCATCTTCTTTTCGACTAAAAGCAATTTCCTTATTATATTTTTCAATTTGATAGGGAATAAGATCAAATAGACGGGTAAGTTCCATGATTAGGTCTGTTTGGGTGGATTGATTTTTAATATTAAGAAATGATTTCCGGTTCCACAACAAACAGCTATCCACACCTTTTTACTCTCTTTAATTGTATTAAATTATTTAATTAAATTAAACTATAGTTGTTATTAAGACTGTGAATAGGTGGATAAGACAGGCAACGTAGTTTAAACACAAACGGTCCTAAATTTTGCCATCTTCCTGAACAGGTTATCCACGGATTTTTAACATATAAATAATTGTTAAACAGTAATTTATATTAAATATTGAGTAGATGTGGACAAAGGATGGTCAACTTTAGGTGTAAAAGTTGACCGTGTACAACTTGTCTAAATTCAGTGGATAAAGAAAGACTTATCCGCATTAAAAATTGAAGGAGTAAATATCTTGTAAAGGATGTGTATAAGTCGCCTAAAAAAAAATTTAATGGTATAGTTATGCACAGTAAATTTTAGGGTTATCCACCAATTATTTTTCAATTTCATTCATCCCGGTAGGGGTTGTGGCTTCAATTAATAGGTCTTCTACAGTCCAGCCACCTCGAATCACTAAATCCCGTGTTTGCTCTTCCCCTTCGTAATAAAATACTCGTTCTGCCAATTTTCTTTGCCTATAATTAGATGGATCCCAAATCCCATTTCCATTACTGTCCTCAATAACACGAAGGGAATAGGTTCCTGGATCTAAAAGAGTAAATGAAAATTTGGTTGGACCCTTTAGTACTTGTTCGTAGGCAATCTCTTTTTTACCATTGATGAGCTGAATAATTAAGGGCCCCTTGGTTCCGACTACTTCACCACTTATACCATCTGCTAAGTTTTTTCGCAAAAGTTTGCGGTAATTGGCTTCCACCTTCTTTTCATTGTATTCCCCTTCTATATCTTGAAAAGTGGAATCTGTAGCAATAAGGGTGACCAATTCAGTTTGAAGTGAATCTGGTATAAAGGCTCTTATACGTAGCAGATCTCTCTTGCTAGAATCTGCAAAACTTAGCATATCAGCCTGTATGGGAAGGAATAAACTATCCACCTTGATGCTAAGTGAATCTAAATTAATTTGAATTATAGGTTTGTTGAATGTTAATTGTATATCTAGATGCTGATAAAAATTTTTCCCAGAATTTATTTCAAAGTTCAGCTTTTCCGGCTTCCGTTCGGAATCAGGAAATTTAGCCCAGATTAATGAATCACTACGAAATCCAATAGAATCTTGTACGCTGATTTTTAAAGAGACGCTATCTAGGATAGGCTTTTTTGGGTAAAAACGTAGCTTTTTTTCTCCTTGTACATAAAATAGATCTTCACCGAGTAGATCATTGTCAACGTTATTGATCAGAGGATTGCGGTTGAGGATGATGTCAAAATTCTTTCCAAAATTTCCAGAGCGAAGGATTTTAATAGGCGTTAGATCTGCTTTAGTTAAATTAAAGAATAGTGAATCGGTGCTTTTTGAGGATAGAAAAATCGTATCGGGTAAGAAATCATATTCCTCACTCTTGTAATCTGCTTTTAAGTTTCCATTGATATCTCTCCAAGCATATGCTCTATAATTACCTGATTTTAAGTTGGTTAAACTAAATTTGCCTACGGTGTCTACTTGAGCAAGATAGTAGGGAGGAGCGGTAAAAACATCCGTAGTATCATTCAAGGGATAAATGCCTACCAAAACATTCTTGTAATCCTCCTTTATCTCAGAAAAGGGAAAGCGTAGTCGACCAGATAGACTCAAACTATCTATTTGGTTGCCGGTAGAAAAGACCAATCGGAGGTTTTCAGCAGGGTTTCTTTCTGAGATGTCCACTATCGACTTTTGAAAGTCTACTACGTAGGTGGTGCTATCCTCCAAGTCTTGTTTAATTAGTACAGTGACTCCGTTCTTCAGCGCCGTAAACTCCACCAAGTCTTTGTTGATTTTTGGTGTAATGACTACACCTTTGCCTGGATTGTCCAAGCCAACGAACTCGTTAAAAGTCAAGACTATCTTCTCTGGCTTTATGTTTACACTTTGATCTGTCGGAAAGCTTTCAATTAATTGGGGTGGATCCTCATCTCTTGGACCGCCCATAGGGGAGCTTTGCTTGGCACAAGAGGATATAGCAAGCGTGGAAATAAAAAGTAGAAATAGGTAAATTAATTGTTTCACTTCTTTTTAAAGATAAAGATGTTGCTCGAGTAATTTCCAGGAACTTTTGCCTTTCTATTGGAGCGGTATCCTTGGATGATGGCTTTCCAATACTTAGAAAAGTGGTTTTGATTTTGGTTTTTATAATCCTCTGAGAGTAGACTTACATAATAGGAATCAAAATTTAAAGGCTTGATTCCTATTAGTTCTAAATTAAATTCTTCTTGGAAGGTAGCAATGGAATTTTGTGAAAAGTGGTAAAGATGCCTAGGTACATCGTAGCCTGCCCAGTAGCTGCCGTAATATTTTGCATCTTCAGAAAGCGGGTTTGGAACAGCAATTAAAATATAACCATCTGGTTTTAAGAGATTTATAATAGTTTTTAATGTTTTGCGTAACTTGTGGATGTGCTCCAAAACATGAAAAAGGGTGATGATGTCATAGGTCTCTTTTTCAGGAAGTTCGCCCAATTTGGCGACGATTTGCTTGGGGAGTTTGCGTAATGCTTGTCCTCGTGCTTTCTCACTGGGCTCTATCCCTTGAACCCTCCATTTTTGTTTGTAGGCTTCCTGTAGAAATTCTCCTGTACCACAGCCGTAATCCAAAAGGCTC
>JAURGC010000062.1 GCA_030833985.1 Algoriphagus sp.
ACTAGAATGGTACGTCTTCGAGCCGCATGCCAAGTTGCAGGCAAAAGCGTACGAATCACTGGATCCTCATTGTATTCACGGGAAACTACTATCCACAAATCAATGTCCGCCTCGGTCATCAAGATGGGCAATACCTGCTGGATGCGATCTTCTAACCATCCGTCGATTACTGTTGCTTGCTCCCTAACAGAAAGCACTGCTGGGCCTTGTGCAAAAACAGGATAAAGAATTAAGGAGAAGACGATGGATAGCAGAAGTCGATTCATACGAACAAAATTTTGAAACGTCAAGATACTTCTTCCCTCCTAAATTTCACACCCTCCATAAAAAAATTAAGAGGTAGTGGGTAGCTCATTTTTGGATTTTACCTTTCTTTTACTAAGCTGGTCAAATCGGTACAATAACAATCCTGCTGTAAGTGTAAGCCCTATTAACAATCCAATCCAAATTCCCTTTTCCGCGAAATCCATTTTAAAGGCAAGAAAATACCCAAGAGGAAGTCCAAGTCCCCAATAGGCCAAAAAAGTAACCAAAGTTGGCACTTTGACATCTTCTAAACCACGAAGTACTCCTAAGCCCACTACTTGAATTCCATCCGAAAGTTGGAATAATCCAGCCAAAACCAGCAGCGAGGCAGCCAAAGAAATGACCTGCGGGTCATCAATGTATAGCGTAGGGAGAAAAAAGCGAAATAAGAAAAATAGTAGCGCACAGATAAACATGAAGGTAGCCACCATTCCAAAAGCTACCATTCCAGCTTCCCGCATTCCTTTGTAATCTTCTTTTCCAATGTAATGACTGACACGAATCATCCCAGCTGTTGCCAATCCTGTTGCCATCATGTAACTAATGGAAGCTAGATTTAAGGCAATTTGGTGTCCTGCAAGGGCATTCACACCTATCCATCCCATCATGATCGCTGCAGCACTAAATGCGGAAACCTCAAAAATAAATTGAAATCCTGTGGGGATTCCTATTTTTAAAATCCGTTTACAAAGTGTCCATTTGGGCTTGAATCCAATAATTCGGAGGACATAATCCGCATAGCGTTTGGAGGTTAGGACATAGGCTCCCATGAGTACCATCATCAAAACCCGTGAAATTAAGGTCGCCCAAGCGGCTCCCAAAAATCCCAATTCGGGAAATCCCCAATTGCCCCATATCAACAACCAATTGAGCAACACATTAAGTAAGTTGGCAGTAACTGTTATAAACATGGCTTGCTTGGTTTGAGAAAGCCCCTCTACAAATTGCTTGAAGGTTTGAAAGATCATTAATGGAATCAAGGAAACCGTAATAATGAATAAAAAGGGCAAAGCAAGTACTTCTACTTCTTTGGGTTGATTTAGTAGGCCCAGGTTGCGAGAAAACAAAAGCACTAAACCCAACAAAACAAGGCTAGAAAAAAAATTGATCAATAGACTATTACTAAACAACCTGGAGATTTGATGGATCTTTCCTTTTCCAAAGGCCTTAGAGACTAAAGGAGTCAGCCCCATTGAAATCCCAATTCCAAACATCAGGATGACAAAAAAAATACTATTAGCAAGCGATGAGGCTGCTAATTCCAATGCTCCCAACCGTCCCACCATCATGGAATCGGCCACACCCACAGCCACTTGCCCCAGTTGACTAAGCATCACCGGATACGCTAAAAGGAAGGTGGTTTTTACTTGTTCACGTACCGCCATTTTAATACCCTAGTTCTCTTGCAACACGAAAAATAGCGATGACAGACAAAGAATCGGTTATTTTGCCTTGCATGACCCAATCCAAAGCCTCTTTGAAAGAAATTTTTTTGATGGTAATGTCTTCGGTATCTTCAAAATTTGGCTTCCCCTCTGTCAGTTCCTGTGCTAAAAAAATATACCCTACCTCATCAGTGACAGAATTGGAGGTATGAATCAATTGTAATTCAGTCCAACGATTTGCACTTAAACCAGTTTCTTCTTTTAGTTCCCGCTGGGCCGATGCAAGTGTATCCAATTCCAAAGGACCACCACCCATAGGCACTTCCCAGGAATAGCTGTCCAAGGCATAGCGGTATTGACCTACAAGCCAAGTATTTCCTTCTTCATCCAAGGGTAAAATGGCAATTGCTTTATTTTTGAAATGGGTTTTACCATAAATACCATCTTTGCCCGCAGGAGTCAGTACCTCATGGTGCTCCACGCGAATCCATGGATTCTCGTATGCGGTGGTAATAGACTTGGTTTTCCAGGGATTCTCATTCATCGTTTTCAAAAAAAAAGGGTGGCAAGCCACCCTAATTAGTTCTTTGCTATGTATTAGGCAGGTATTGGGAGCACTTTAGAATCCTTAAAAGTAGAAAGAATTACCATCGATTGCATGGAATCCACCTCTTTGATTTCTGAAACCTTCTCAAGCATTAGTTTTTGATAAGCCATAATATCCTTAGCAATAATTTTCAAAATAAAATCGCCGGTACCCGTGATGTGATGACATTCAATTACTTCTGGGATTTGATTTATTTCCTTCATAAAAGCATCAATATTGCCTTTATTGTGCCCAATCAAACTGACCAAAACAAAGGTACTAACCCCTAAACCAATCTTTTCTGGGTCCAGCTTCGCATGGTAGCTTTTGATGATTCCAGATTGCTCTAATTTCTTTACTCGCTCCAAAGTGGGGGCTGGTGATAGCCCTATATCTTTTGAAAGCTGGGCATTGGTAATCTTAGCATTGCTTTGGAGTATTTCCAAAATACTACGGTCAATTTTATCAAATTTAATTCGAATGCTGCTATCCATTTTTTTGTGATTTACAAAATTTTATGTGGTGCAAATTTACAATAATTGATGAAAATTCTAGTTTTGGGCTAAAGTTTTTTAACTTAAAATCAAAATATTGTAAATGAATCTAATGAATTAAACGAATAATCCACTTATTTCACCCAAAGATTTTCTTGAATTCAAATTATCTCTTGTAAAGATTGAAAAAATGGTGGATTGGTTAATTTACAATTTATTCTTTTTGATAAACTCTCTAGCTTCCTGATGTGCTGGATGTTTTCGTTTGGCATATTTTTTTACAGCATTGAAATAATATCTTGCCTGAGGTTTATTTTTTTCATTAGTAGCAATTTTTCCTAAGGAAATCAACGCATACAAATAATACCCGCTTTCCTGTGATTCAGACTCCTCTCCAAAGGAAAGCGTTTTAGAAAAATACTTTTTGGCTTCAGCTAGATTTCCCACCCGATAAAAGTATTCCCCTAGAAAAAAAGCAGCATATCTCCCACTATTCGCTTCGTAACCTACTTGTCTTTGTTCAATTCGATCTAAAATAGAGAAGGATTCTCGCATGGCTTCGGTCCACTTTCCTGTGGTATACAAATAGCGCGCAAGCGAACGGTGGAAATAGGGATTATTTGGGAATTTTTCATGTAGATACGTTACAATCCGTAAAGCATCCAGCGGTCTTTTTTCTTCAGAACCATACAATCGAAATAAAAAATATTGGGCCTCCACGCGCGTATAAAATGCATTTGAGGCAACTGATTCCAACTGCTGCAATCCTAATTTTTTATTTCCTTTTGGAAAAAGAGCAACCACTGGTTTTAAAAGTGGATAATTTTCAGAAATCCATACTGAAAAATAATTAAATAATGCATCTCCAAAGAGTAACTCCGGATTAAGTTCCTGTTCACCCCTACTCAACTCCATGTAATTCAATGCATTTTTTCCCGCAAATGTCGCCTTAGCCCAACTTTTGCGTTCACTGTAAAGTCGCCCTTGAAAACCATACCCAGCTGCCAAAAAAAAGGCCGCTTCTTTATTTTTTGGATCTTCGGCTAACATTTTTTTTGCCTTTTCATTAGCACGTTCTAAGTATTGGATAAAAATATTGTCATACCTAGTATTCGTCACATTAACCTCGATTCTCCACCAATACGCCAATCCCATTAAAAAATCAGGCAAAGGGTGGGCGGGATACTGGTACATGATCACTGTAAAATCATGTTCTGCCGTAGCAAAATCAAAATTATACATGCTATTGATCGCCTTGGTGATTCGGTATTGCAAGCCTTTATCCAATAGTAGGTAAGGAGCACCAGGCTCTGGAGATTGGGCACTTGCTACTGAAGATACTACTAAGCAAAGGATTACAAGAAGCCTGTGAAACAGGTGACGCATAGCATACAAAGGGTTTACGATGCAAATCTACGGTGAATTCAATACAAACGTTTAGATTTACTTTGTTAACATCAGAAAATGGCAAAAGCAGCTCCCCCTTTGTCCCAAAAAATTTCAGAAGTCCTCGACTTTGATAAGCGAGTCTTTTTTGTTTTGATCGTAGGTATTTTTCTTACTATCAGATATTTAACTAATACCCTGATCCTGGAAACCATTCCTGATTCAGAACGATTGGATGCTCAGGGCGATCTCTTGTTTTTTCACCTATTTAACACATTAAATTACATCTGGACCCCTTTTGCTTTACTTTGGAAGTTTACAGTAATCGCTTTCCTCTTTTGGTCTATTGGACTAACTATCGGTTACAAAGTAAAATTTAAAGAACTTTGGAAATTTGCTTTGGTTGCAGAACTAGTCTTCATTTTTCCAGAACTACTTCGCTTACTGTGGTACATGAATCCAACAGGATCAGTAAGTTACCTTGAGATCCAAAATTTCGAACCTCTTTCTGCACTTTGGTTGATTGGACCAGAAAATTTAGAAGAAAAATTTCATTACCCTCTTTCGGTAATCAATGTATTTGAACTAATCTACGGAATGGCTTGGGTCCTTGGATTCCATGCACTTAGTCGTAGAAGCATCCCAGAAAGTATTCCCGTCGTACTCCTCTCCTATTTTCTTCCCTTATTACTGTGGTTGGCATTTTATGCAGCCTCTTTCCGCTAGAGTTGCTTTAATTTTTTTGCATCTCCCCGACAGCGGTCAGAGCAATACTTGACTTCCTCCCAGTTTTTTTCCCATTTTTTTCGCCAAGTAAAGAGTCGTTGGCAAACCACACAGATTTTGGTGGGCAAGTGTTGTTTTTTCATCTTAAGACCAACGTTTAGCAAGGGTATGTTTAGCCAATACACGAACTGCATCCGCAACCACTTCGGGAGCCTTTTGTGCCGCCCATATGCGTTCTCTGGCTGCTGCTGCTGCCTTTTCTACGTCGACTATAGGATAAGGGTACGTTTCACCATACGCAAAATCAAGATTCTGTAACTCGAGAGGAGTCAATTCCCAGGGTGAATGCAAAAATGCCAAGGGAACAGACGCCAGCTCAGGTACCCATTTTCGAATAAAAACACCCTCAGGATCCTGTTCCTGAGATTGCTTGATGGGATTGTAGATACGGACCGTATTGATCCCCGTGACTCCTGCCTGCATTTGCAATTGGGGATAGTGGATTCCCGGCTCAAAATCCAAAAATTGTTGCGCTAAGAAGGCTGAACCTGACTTCCAGGACTGGGCCAAATGATGGGTTAGAAAAGAGACCACCATCGCTCGCATGCGAAAGTTGAGGTAGCCTGTTTTACACAAGCAGCGCATGCAAGCATCCACGAGAGGAATGCCCGTCTTGCCCGCTTCCCATGCCTTGACCCAAGAAGGTTTTGGGGTATAGGGAAAAGTCAAAAATCCACGGTTAATGGGCTCTTTTTCCATACGAGACTCCATTTCAAATTTTTGAATAAAGTGGCAATGCCACTTCAAACGTGATTGGAAATTAGCCAGGTTACGTACTTGAAATCCAGAAGCTGACTTTTCCTTTGAAGCTTGAAATACTTCCCGAATGGAAAGACAGCCCCAAGCCAAATAAGGAGAAAGCCGGCTACAGCCTGTACGACTTCCTTCGGGCTTACTAATTTGTTTGCTGTAGTTTTTGACACGCTCTTCAAGAAAACTTTTCAAATACTTACGCCCAATTCGTTCTCCTCCAGGCTGCATAAAATCTTGTGAATTGGTCCAAATTTCAGGGAAGGTGGGGAAAACATTCTTGAGTTGCTGCCCTTCTGGAATAGAAACGAAGGTAGCCCGATCAAAGGCTGGGTGAGCAAGTGGAGCAGTCATGAACGCCTGCCAACAAGGCTCCCATCCCCTTCTATTTTTGCGTTTGCGCTGTACCCCTTGTTGTGGGTATTCTTTCCAGGGGATACCCTGGGTACTAAAATAAGCTGCCATCTCCCGATCTCGAGCATAAGTAATCTCAATGCCTGTTTCCTGATGAGAATAGACAGCCTGTATGGAATAATCTAGCTGGATTTGAGTAAAAACAGTTTTTACTTCGGCTCTACAGATCAAAAGATTCCCCTGAAGAGGCACTAAGCGCTGCTCCATGTCTTGGAGGCTTTCGCAAACAAAGCGCCAATGACGATCGCTACTTTGGGGAGCATCCAGCAGGGAAGGTTCAAAGCAGTACAGCAATAGTATCGGAAATCCTGCGTCAATGGCTTCAGCCAAAGGTTGGTGATCACTCAACCTCAAATCACGCTTCAACCAAAGTACAGAAATTTTCATAGTCATAAAACTTTAGCAGCGCCGCAAGGTTTTAGAAGTATGAAAAAATTAAAAGAACTTTCTCCTGAAGTCATCGACCGTATTATCGAAATGGCTTGGGAAGATCGTACCCCTTTTGATGCGATTTTAGGTCAATTTGGAATTACTGAGGGAGAGACCATACAACTGATGCGCCTCCAAATGAAGAAAAGTTCATTCAAAATGTGGCGCGCTCGAGTGCAAGGCCGCAGTACCAAACACAGCAAAAAAGCCCCTGAAGATCTACTTACTTTCAAATCCAGGATGCAAAGAGGTATTGCACTGAATAAAATGCCAAAACGGTAAAAAAAAAGCCCTTCCCCTAAGGAGAAAGGCTTCTAACCATTAACCAATAAAAAATTAAACCGTATCAAATGGCCATCTCATGATGCCGCCAGCAAGGTTTTTTACATTTTCAAATCCTTCTTCTCCCATGATTTCACAAGCTTGACCACTTCGATTGCCACTTCTGCAATAAATGAGATAGGTTTTGTCTTTAGGAAGGTTTTTGATTTGTGATACAAAGGTAGGAGACATGATATCGATGTTTCTTGCTCCACGAAGTTTGCCTCCAGCAAATTCACTGGCAGTTCGGACATCAATTACCACTGCATTGGGTTCTAACATGAGGTCATGAAAAGGTCCGGCAGGAATATCTTCGTATTTTTTAGTTTTGGAAGTAAAGAAATTAAACATAGTCGTTGTTGTTTTAAGCTAATCAAAAGTACAACAGCCAGAGGTACTTGGTCAGTAATAAAAGTCACCCCCACTACTTGACTCTTGCTTTATTTCTTTTTTTCAATTCTAGTACCCCGAGGCGAAATAATAAAATCCAAGGTGCACCATGCCATAGGAGGTCCAACCAATCCATGGTACCCATCCCTATGGCTCCTCCAGCCACCCATCGAATTTTACCCCACAGGTGTGGTTCAGGAAAAAAGGGAGCTAATCCTAAAAGGAGGCAGAGCATACCTACAAAACGAAAACTATTCCATGCGCTTGGCTTACTTACTTTTTCTTGTTCCATGGGTAGGTGAGTTGATTCCAAAAAGTCTTGGGGAAGCTCTCGAGATTTTCAAAGCCCAAGGGTTCGTTTGCATTTTGATGGGGGATATAAGCTGTACCAAAAAGGTAATCCCAAAGGCTTAAGGAAATCCCGTAGTTGACTCCATGACTTCCTGATGGAAGTTCCTTAGCATGATGCCATAGGTGCATGACTGGATTGTTCAAAATATATTTGAGCGGACCATAGGTGATTTTCACATTGGCATGATTGAGGTGTCCAATGACAATCGTAACCAAGTGAAGGATAAAAAAATCATCCAAACCAAATCCAATCATCGCAAGTGGTAGGTATTGAACAGCCTTATACACAATGGTCTCCATCCAATGGTAGCGTAGATGAGCAGCAAAGCCCATTTCCTCTACAGAATGATGTACTTTGTGAAATTCCCAAAGCCAAGGGCTGTGATGTAACCAACGGTGGACATTCCACTGAATAAAGTCAGCTACAACAAAGAGTAGCAAAAACTGGGACCAAGTAGGCCAAGAAGCAACTTGAATGGCTACCAAATTTTCAATACCAAACAAGGCTAGAAAGTCAGTGAATGCCTCTACAGCCACATTGGAAACGGCATTGTAACCAATCAAAGAAAAAAGGAAAAAGTTAAAGAACATGTAAAACCCGTCCAACCAGAAATCCTCCCGAATGGCAGCTTGATTTTTTCGCCAAGGAAAAACCAACTCAAGGCACCAAACTCCAACAGAGATGCCTAGTAGCCACCAAAAGTAATTGCGCCAGGAAGGATAAAGAATTTCAGAGCTCAGGTAGTTCCAATACCCATAATATCCATCTAGGAAAATTTGAAGGTAATCTTGCATATAAATTTAAATGGCCAACAATTCTTTAGTAATGATATAGATTCCCATCAATAACACAAACCACCCAAAACCTGTTTTGAGAACTTTCTCATTTATCTTTTTGGATAAGGCACTTCCAATAAAAATACCAACAATAGATAGCCCCGTAAAGACCAATAAAAGCTGCCAATCAATCGTCTGACTGGAAAGATCTCCTAAGAATCCAATCAGAGATTTTGCTGCTATAATTAATAAGGAAGTTCCTACAGCCATTTTCATTGGAAGCTTGGCCAACAAGACTAATGCAGGAATGATTAAAAATCCTCCTCCTGCACCTACAATTCCTGTAATTACACCAACAACGGATCCTTCTAAGGCAATCATTGGCAAATTGAATTTCACGTCCTTCTCCTCTTCAGATTCACCTTTTTTTCCTCTAATCATGGAATAAGAAGCCGCTAGCATAATCAGGGCAAAGAAAACCATGATGCCAATGTTCTTAGTAATTATGGCCTCACCCAAAGAAAACAAAGGATTAGGAAGTGCTGGAACTAAGAATTTACGCGTTAGAAATACAGCAATAAAGGAGGGTACTGCGAAAACCAAGGCTGTTTTATAATTTACCAATCCTTTTTTCATGTACGTACCCGCACCCACTAATGAGGTACTTCCTACCACAAATAAAGAATAAGCGGTGGCCAAAACTGGGTCAATACCCAAAATATATACCAATACAGGAACAGTTAGAATAGATCCTCCACCACCAATCAAGCCTAAACTTACGCCAATCAAAATGGCGGCAGCAAAACCAATAATAACAAAAACGTCCATGAGGCAAATAAGTTAGAATTTAGAATTCAAAAGTAGCACCATGTTCCCCTAGAATGAGGTGACAAATGTTACATGACCCCTCCCAATTGCAAACAAATCAGCCTTTAGACACCTACCACTTATTATAATTCTGTTATATCCAAGATGAAAAGTAAGTGGACCCTCTAAGTTTGGGTACCTTGAAGTAAGCTAACCGCATAAATCCAATGCACCTGCTCTTCCTAAAAGATTTTTTCTATCAATTTGATATAGGATTTGGAACTAACTCAACGTAAATCAAAGTCAGAGGTAGACCAAATATCCGGAGGTATTGGAGTTGAAACTCAAAATGATTTCGCCCTCATGTTGTGCAATCCGTGGAACTATCCTTTTCAAAAACAAAAAATGAGAAAATGTGCTGCTCCTATTTTTCCATCATATGCAATCCCGATGAACTTGGTCATGCTTGAAGAAAAGCCACCCTTTCGGATTACCTAACTTGCTGCAAATGCATAAATTGATCTAGTCGTAATGGAAACAGAAAGAGTAAGTGGAAAAAAACTTTTACTAGAACACATCCTTGGGTGTTAATGATGTGTCCGGCTCCCCAAGATTTTCGGGAAGTGCTTTGGGAGGCTTACCAAAAGCGTGTTCCCCTTTTGATTTTACATTAATTACTTATTTACTAATCAATTCTTCAAAATCATCGCGAATGTAAATCACATTTCGACCCAGTTCAATCCATTTTTTCTTTTCCAATTGCTTCAACAATCTTGAAATTACTTCTCTGGCTGTTCCCAATTCATTGGCAACTTCTTGGTGGGTAGTATGTAATTCATTGGTTTTTAATTGCTTCATCTTAGTGACAATGTAATTCATCAAGCGTTCATCCATACGCTTAAACGCAATTGCATCCAATACCACAAGCATTTCTTGAAAGCGGTGCTGATAGGTACTTGATACAAAATCCTTCCATTGCTTGAATTCATCTGTCAATTGCTCATGGACTTGAATGGGAATAAACAAAACGGTCACTTTCTCCTCCACGACTGCTTTGATTTCACTAGGTCTAGCGGCGGAGCAACAAGTCAAGGAAAGTGCACAGGTTTCACCTGTCTCGAGATAATATAAAAATAGTTCCTTTCCATCCTCATCCATGCGCATGATCTTGATAGAACCTTCCAATACCAGAGGAACAGCTTTCACAAATTGACCGGGTTCCATCAAGATTTTACCTGGTTCAAAGATGGAAAATTGACCCTTTTCCAGTAAATGATTTACTAGTTTGGGATCAGTTAAATTAGGTAAAGATTTCTTTAAGATGTCTATACTCATAAGTTAAAAATAAGAAACAAAAGTGAATTTTTTCAAGGATTTTTTTGATGACCAAAGTTACCATTTTGAATACAAAGCGTCAATTTGAGACAAAATATTGTAAATCAGCAGAAACGTGACTTAGGTCACACTTGTTTTTAAAATTAAATTTTAATTACGCCTAATTAACAAGCCCACCCTATGAGACATTATCAAATTCTAATTATTGGAGGGGGAACTGCAGGGATAACTTTAGCAGCCCAACTCAAACGCAAAAATTCAGCACTGCAAATTGGTTTACTTGAACCTTCGGAAAAACACTATTACCAACCGGCCTGGACGCTAGTAGGAGGTGGTGCATTTGATTTCAAAGATACTGAAAGAGATATGGCCAATTTCATCCCAAAAGGGGTAGATTGGATTAAAGACAAAGCCACCGTACTTGTACCTGAAGAAAATAAGGTGGAAACTGCCGAATCTGGCACCTATACTTACGACTATTTAATTCCTGTACCAGGTTTAGTCATGGCCCCTGATTTATTACCAGGACTGAGTGAATCCTTGGGGAAAGGGGTGGTTTGTTCTAATTATACTGATCCTGAACATACCTGGGAAGTTTTACAGAATTTCAAAGGAGGAAATGCAGTATTTACACAACCCACTACACCTATTAAGTGTGGAGGAGCTCCTCAAAAAATAATGTATCTCGCAGAATCCTACTTCAGGAAGCAAGGAATCCGTGACAAATCCAATGTGTTTTTTGCTACACCAGGAACCGTGATCTTTGGAGTTCCTGAATTTGCCAAAACCCTAACAAAAATCATAGAGGATAGAAATATCTTGTTTCAGCCGTTCTTTGCACCCACTCATATTGATGGTAAAAAGCAAGAAATAACTTTCAAGTACCTCAAGCCTAATGTGGAGAGTTTTGAAATACCCACTAATAGCCCTCTAGGTGAAGAATCAATTGGGCCTTTGGAGGTAAAAATGCATTTCGATATGCTCCACCTCGCTCCTCCTCAGGCGGCACCCAAATTCATTCAAGAATCTTCGCTAGCCATTCAAGATGGTCCTGGCAAAGGGTGGGTAGAAGTAGACTTCCATACCATGCAGCACAAAAGATTCTCCAATGTATTTTGCATTGGGGATGTTGCGCACCTCCCTACTGCAAAAACAGGGGCGGCAATACGCAAACAAGCACCTGTTCTTGTGGAAAACCTACTTGAGATGATTGCTAAAGGAAAAGTTGGAACTTCTTCCTACGACGGTTATTCTTCTTGTCCTATTGTAACCGACTACAACAAAATGCTACTTTGTGAATTCAAATACGATAACGTAAAAGATAGTGACCCTTTGATTACCAAATTTGTGGATACAACAAAAGAGCAATACAGCATGTGGCTCCTAAAAAAATATGGTCTCCCATTTATGTATTGGAACTTGATGCTTAGAGGAAAAGCATAAACTTTTACTTCATTATTCTTTCCTAGCCCACTATACCTCATTCTGAGGTATAGTGGGCTTTTTTTGATAGTATTAAAATTTTTCAACTACCACTTATCCGAATCTCTTATGTTTAATGTTGCTGGAAATGTTAAATTTGAAAGTTATTTCCCCTTATGAAATTCTGGATTTTTGCCCTCATTTTCGCGGTAATAGGTGGCCATTCGGCACCAGCTCAGATAATTTACATCTTTGACAAAGAAGATGCTAAACCGCTTCCAGAAGTACTAATTTTTGAAAAAAAGTCTAAAACTAGTTGCCGTACCCAACCAGATGGATCTGCCAACCTTGTTATCTTTCAAGATACCCCCCCCCTAACTATTTCCTTATTGGGATACAAAAGTCAAACTTTCACCTGGAAGGAACTGGAGGCGAGGAATTACTTGATTTACCTAGAATCCATCCCCTTAACACTAGCCACAACAGTGATTTCCGCATCGAGATGGAACCAAAACGCAACTGATGTTCCAGGCAAAGTAAGTCAGTTAAATTCCGATTGGCTAAGTCTTCGTAATCCTGTTACTACGGCCGATTGGCTAGCTTCGAGCGGTGAGGTATTGGTTCAAAAAAGTCAATTGGGAGGAGGAAGCCCAATAATTCGTGGGTTTTCAGCAAATCGTTTGCTCTATTCCGTCGATGGAGTACGGATGAATACCGCAATTTTTAGGAGTGGAAACCTTCAACAAGTGATTTCAATTGATCCATTCTCACTCGAGAATACCGAAATTCTATTTGGTCCTGGGACGGTCATGTATGGCTCCGATGCCATCGGTGGAGTGATGGTATTTGAAACCTTACGTCCAGACCATGAAAAGCAAAGCTTGCAAGGAACCTTACTCAACAGATTCTCCTCAGCCTATTCCGAAAAAACTTTTCATACAGATTTTACCTATGGCAAGGGAAAATGGGCTTTCGTAACCAGTGCCACTTTCTTTGACTTTGGAGACTTAAAAATGGGAAAAAATAAAGGGCAATCCTCCTATCTCCGATCTACCTTCGTAGAACGAATCAATGGAATAGACCAAGAAATCCCCAATCCCAACCCACGAAACCAAGTAAAATCTGGCTATCACCAAGTAAATCTGATGCAAAAAATAAGTTTGGAGGCGACAGCAAATTCGACGATAGACTATGCATTTCATTATTCTTCTACAGGAAACATCCCTCGTTACGATCGCTTAATCGAAAAGCGTGATGGCAAATTACGATTTGCCCGATGGGATTATGGTCCACAGCAGTGGATGATGCAGCAGGTCAACTGGAAGACCAAAAAACCTACTAAAATTTACGATCAATCAAAAATTACCGCTGCTTCTCAGTTTTTTGAAGAAAGTCGGATTGATCGTCGGACAGGCAATACCACCCAATTTGAAAGAGTAGAAAAAGTTCAAGCATTTTCGTTAAATGCTGACTTTATAAAAAGCTTTTTCGAATCGCATTTTCTAAGCTATGGGATTGAAATGGTTATCAACGAGGTAAATTCCAAAGCAAAATCGGTAAACATTTCCACTAATAAAATTTCGGGCGCTTCTGCTCGTTACCCCAATTCTACTTGGAGCTCTTGGGGGCTTTACGCGAATTACACAGCCCCAATTAGCCCCAAAGTGAAGATACAATCGGCACTGCGCTACAATGGCAATGGAATCAATGCAGACTTTAGCAACAACCTGCAATTTTACCCACTTCCTATACTACAATTCAACGACAACTACCATTCCGTTACGGGAAACCTTGGTTTTGTTTATCAAGCAACCCCAAGCTTCACCCTATCTCCGCAGGTAGCTACTGGCTTTCGCGCACCAAATGTGGATGATTTAGGAAAAGTTTTTGACTCCCAGCCAGGAAGTCTATTGATACCTAACCCAAAATTAAGGCCTGAATATGCTTACAACGCCGAATTAAATCTCAACAAGGAATTTCTTGACCTAATCAAAGTAAACGTAACAGGATTCTACACCTGGCTGGATAAAGCCATGGTAAGAAGGCCTACTAGCTTAAATGGGCAGTCTGAAATGATTTACGATGGAGAATTAAGCCAACTTTTTTCGATACAAAATGCTGCCTTTGTTGAAGTTTTAGGGATTCAAGCCGGAATGGAGCTTGCATTGAGTCCTCGGCTCTCACTCAGCTCAAATTACAATTGGCAGAAAGGAGTAGAAGAATTAGATGATGCCAGTACAAGCCCTTCCCGACATGCAGCACCTGCTTTTGGCGTGACCAAACTTCGCTTCCAAAGAAAATGGGTGACCCTGGAATTAAGTTCGCATTACAGCGCAGCGATGCCCTTTGATAAAATGCCTCAAGAAGAAATTGCAAAACCCCTCCTTTACGCCATCGATTCTGAAGGGAATCCATTCTCACCCTCATGGAAAATTTTTAATTTCAATGCTAGATTGCCTGTTTACAAACAG
>JAURGC010000167.1 GCA_030833985.1 Algoriphagus sp.
ACAGCAAGGACTCACGGCACGAAAAATAGCTCTGTCAAAATTGACGATGCAAAAGTAAGTAGAATTATTTTGTAAACCAAGGGTTAGTCCCAAGTTTTTAGAATATTCTGAATGATTGAGGGGGATACCCCGAAATATATTTGGTGATACTAGACTGGGTATGATACCAAATAAAAAGAACCTTTTACGAAGTACTTGTCTACCTGTGGTAGGTAGGCTTATTGAAGGTCTCTTAGTTTTAACGGTCTAGATACTTACTACTTATATAAATGAATGATCCTCCGTTGCTTCCTCTGTCATCTTCTCAGCGAGATCCTTGCCCAAATAGCGATCTATTAGTCCGTGCGCTAGGTACAGCAAGGGTGTGAGTGCTAGGGCTACGGTAAACTTGTACACGTAGTTGATCAAGCCTACAGCAGCGATTTGAGAGAGGGACCAGTTGCCAAAAACATAAAATGCAATGACTAGCACCACAAAAGAATCGATGAATTGGGATACAAGGGTGGAGCCTGTGGCGCGAAGCCAAATCATCTTAGGTCCTGTTACGGCTCGGAGCTTTTGGAACACATATACGTCGATCAGTTGCCCGAGCAAAAAGGCAGTCAAAGAACCAACAATGATGCCCAATCCCTGTCTAAAAATGGTATTGAATGCATAGTGGATGTCAAAGGAAGTTCCATCAGGCATGCTGGAATTCACCTCCAACCAGAAGTCGGCTGGTGTCAAGGCGGTCACCAAACTGATAACCACAAAAACATAAGTGATTAACCCTGCAGTTAGGAAACTAATTTTCCGTACCCCTTTTTTTCCAAAATACTCATTGATTAAGTCCGTAGTGATGAAGACTACTGGCCAGATCACTGCTCCAGCTGTTAGGTTAAAGTCCAATACAAACTCCCCAAAAAAAGTCCATTGGACGGGTTCAAAACCGAGGGTACGTTCTCCAGAGAAGATTTTTACTCCGATGATTTCAGCCAGAATGGCATTTGTTAGGAAGATAGCTCCTAAAATAACAAATAGGTTGGTCTTTCGACTTTGTGAGGATTTATTCATGGGTTGGAAGGATGGGGTACGTAATTCCTTCTTCACTTAAGCAGGAATTCGGAAAAATGGATTGTGCTTCTGTCAACATGGCACTTAAATCGGGGTAGCGGGTCGAAAAATGTCCCAAAAGCAATTTTTTGGAACCACTTAGTTTTGCAATTTGACCGGCTTGCTTCGCAGTGCTATGGTAGGCTTCCGCTGCCCGGAGCTGATCGACCTCCATAAAAGTGGATTCGTGGTACAACAGGTCCACTCCATCAAGATAGGCGCTTACTTCAGGAATGAATGCCGTATCCGAACAAAAAGCATAACTCCTCAAGGGAGGGTGGGGATGACAGTAGTCGATCACTTGGAAGGTGTTGCCATCACTGTCTAGATAATCTTTTCCTTCTCTAAGTGACTGCATAGCAGGGAAAGGGAGAGGGTTTTCTTGTAGTTTTTCTTTAATGAGGGAGCGTGGGCCGACTTTTTCCTCAATTAAGAAACCTGTGGTAGGAATACGATGCTTTAGGGGGAAACTAGAAACCCGAAATAGAGGATGTTCGAGCAACAGTACCTTACCAGAAGTGCTAGTTTCGGTAAAATGTAAGGGATAACTCAGGCTGGTATTGCTCCAGCGAAAATGAGTGGTAAGAATCTCGTCCAATCCTCGTGGGCCAAAGAGCTGGAGGGGTTCGATACGCTTGGATAGGTGGTAACTCGATAATAGGCCAATCAAACCTAGGTAATGGTCGCCATGAAGATGCGAGATAAAAATATGGGAGATTTTGGAGTACTTGACCTTGTACTTTCGTAATTGTAGCTGCGTACCTTCCCCACAATCCAACAATAAAAACTCCTGCCCAAATCGAACGACTTGGGCAGTATGGTTTCTTCCATACATTGGAATGGAAGAAGTATTTCCTAGAATAGTAATTTCAAAATCCGGACTCAAGCGCCCTCCTCGTCTTCTCCTCCGTCAATCTCATGCATAAACACCATTTCTCCTGCCTCTTCCAAGTTGGCTACGAGGCGTAACTTCTTGTCTAGCATGGAAATCTTGAGCAACTTCATCACATGTTCCCTGACGCCTGAGATGACAAAAACACCTCCATTGCGGCCAAATTCTCGGTCTCCCACCAATAGGGCACTTAAACCACTGGAATCTACATAATTTACTTGACTCATGTCGAGTACGAGATTGCTGTAGCCCTCTGCATGGATGGTCAGGAGTTCAGACTTTAGTTTTGGGGCCAAAAGAGAGTCAATTTTTTCCTCTAAAGGTGAAAAAACAACGTACTGCTCTTTTTTATCGATGGTATATTTCATGGTTTGTTTAGTTGGCTAGGTAATCTAAAATATTTTTTTCAATTCGTGTGGCAATGTCGGTCGTTTCTGCACGAACAAAGGCCGTACCGGTAATGTTTTCAAATAGCTCAATGTAGCGTTCAGAAATGCTTTCTACAAGTTCATCATTCATTTCTGGCACCTCTTGTCCTTCTTTTCCTTGAAAACCATTGGATATCAACCATTGGCGAACAAATTCTTTAGACAACTGCTTTTGAGGTAATCCTTGCTTTTGGTTTTCTTCGTAGCCTTCTGCATAGAAGTACCGAGAAGAATCTGGGGTATGAATTTCATCGATCAAGTAGATTTGTCCATCGGCTTTGCCAAATTCATACTTGGTGTCTACCAAGATCAATCCCTTCTCTATTGCCATTTGTTGACCACGTTGAAAAAGTGCTCGGGTATAATTTTCAAGGACCACATAATCCTCTTCGGAGACGATTCCTTGAGTCAAAATTGCCTCTCTTGAAATGTCTTCATCATGGCCTTCAGAGGCTTTGGTGGTAGGGGTGATGATTGGGGTAGGGAAGGCATCGTTCTCTTTCAACCCATCCGGCATGGATACTCCACAAATACTTCGCTTACCTAAGGCATATTCCCGTGCCGCATGTCCCGCTAGGTAGCCACGAATCACCATTTCCACTTTGAAAGGCTCACAACGCTTGCCTATGGTAACACTTGGATCTGGGGTGGCAGTGACCCAGTTAGGGACCAAATCTGCTGTGGCTTTCAAGAATGTTGCAGCAATTTGATTCAATACTTGTCCTTTGTAAGGAATGGCTCTTGGAAGGACCACATCAAAGGCGGAGATGCGATCTGAGGCTACGACCACAAGCTCATTTTCGAACATGTATACGTCGCGTACTTTCCCCTTGTAAAAACCTTTCTGTCCTGGAAAGGAAAAATGAGTTTCTTTAATAGCTTTGCTCATGAGGAATTCGTTTGGGCAAAAATAGAAAAATCGATTTTGCAAGCGATGAACTTGATAGTTAATTATTGATTTTATTTCCAAGTTCGTAGGTTTCTGTTCGTTCTAGGATACCTTTCGGATCGTAGAATTCCCGTTTTCCATTTAATTTACCTTGGCTAAATCGTTTGATTTCTTGAATTTTACCTGTTTCATAGTAAAGTACCACTTCACCATCTTCTAAATCATTTAGGAAGGGGATGCTAGAGGAAAGTTGTCCTGAGGGATAGTAGTTTTCCTCCTTGATTTTTTCCCCTCTTTTGGAATATAACTCTTTTTGCTGAAGTTGTCCTGACTCGTAATAGCTACTACTTGGGCTAATTGGAATTCCTTTGGAAAAGGTGCTTTTTTGTTTGAGGGCCCCTCCTGGATAATAGCTGAGTAGTTCTCCGTCTGGAGCTCCTTTTTTGTAGGTTCCTATCCTCTCAGGATTTCCATTGGGATGCTGAAGCAAGTAAGGACCAGCTAGCTTTCCATAGTTAAAAAAAAGGCGAGAACGTAAGTTCCCATTTGGGTAAAAGCTTTCTTCTTTACCATGGAGTACCCCACGCTCGTAATTGCCTTGGTACTGAAGGTTTCCCGATTCGTTGTATTCTTCGCGAACGCCATGGAATTGTCCGGCTAAATAACCGGTTTTGGATTCGATGGAGCCGTTTGGATAATAGCGAATGGAGGTCCCTTCAGGTTTATTGGCTTTGAATGTGGTCTTTTCAGATAGGGTTCCGTTCTCAAAATAGGATAGTAACTCACCTTCGAGTTGATTGGCTACGAAGTTAGAACGTTGTCGGACGCTACCATCCGGGTAGAAGGATAAGGCTTCCCCTTCGCGTTGATTGTTTTGAAAGGTAACTTGCCGCAGTGTATCTCCGGTTTCTGGATCCAAATCATAGAAAATCCCATGTCGCTGATCATTTTTGAGATGACCAATGACCACCAATTTTCCGTCCAAATCGTAGCGCATGACGGGACCATTTGCTTTGCCATTGATTAGGAGTACTACTTCTTTGACCTGGAGTGTATCCTCAACATAGTAGGTGCGTAATGTATCTTGACCAAAGGTCAAAAAAGTTGTAAAGGCAAAAAGTAAGGTACT
>JAURGC010000018.1 GCA_030833985.1 Algoriphagus sp.
CAGGAAATGAACCACCTAGAATCTGGGATTTTACTCAACCAAGGCGATGGAAACTTTGCCTGGAAACCTTTTCCTATGGATGGGCAGAAATCTTGGATCTTTGCAATTCATGTGCTAGATATCAATGAGGATGGTATCCAAGACCTAATCCTAGGGGGTAACTTATCTAATATCAAACCTGAACTTGGAAAGCAAGATGCGAGCTATGGTGAGGTTTTGCTCGGAAATGGGGATGGGACTTTTACTTTCTGGCCCAATCGAATTCATGGATTGAGGTTGGACGGTGACATCCGAACTATCACAAATATTGGTGGTAAGCAACTCCTTTTCGTCATTAATAACGCTCCTGCTGAAATTTGGAACTATTAAGCGTACCTGATCGGGCCTGCAAGATCCCTGTCCGGTATCTTTTGGGAATACCCGCCATTTGGGTAACTTTGTAGCCATTGAATGAATAAATTAAACCAACTCTAAAGTTTCTTATCCTCGTTTATATTTATCTATGCGATTCCAAAGAACAGTACTCCTTCCTCTCCTCCTTTTGGTACTAGTAATCTCGTGCCAGGAGAAAAAAGACTACTCTCAGGCAATTACCGATGGAAGTTATTTTCATCGTGCCCAAAACCAAATCACGGAAGTGATCATCCACGATATTTTTTCACCTCCTGTTGCTGCTCGAATTTATTCCTACGCCTCTTTGGCCGGCTACGAGGTAGCAGCAGCTACTGACCCTGCCCAATATGCTTCTTTGATGGGACAATTAAATGGGTCAGAACCAATTTCTATCCCTGTCCCAGCGAATATTTACCCTCCCCTCGCCTCTCTAGCCGCTTACTACCATGTGGGTACCGCCCTGATTTTTTCCGAGGAAAAAATAGATGCACATCGAGATGCGGTATACAAAGAACTTCAGGAAAAAGGGATTCCTGACGATGTTTTTGAAGCCTCTGTAGCTTTTGGGCAAGCTATCGGAGAGAAGGTCAAGGAATACTCCAAAAAAGACAATTACCACCAAAGCCGTTCTTTTCCAAAGTATACCGTCACCAGTGAACCAGGCACCTGGCAGCCTACTCCGCCAGCCTACATGGAGGCAGTTGAACCCCATTGGAACAAGATTCGAACCTTTGTGTTGGACTCTGCTGCTCAGTTTAAGGTAAGTCCTCCCCCCGCATTTTCCACGGATCCTAATTCTGATTTTTACAAAAGAGCATTGGAAGTATATGAGTCTCAAATAAAGGCTTCTGAAGAGCAAATGGCCATAGCTAATTTTTGGGATTGCAATCCTTATAAAATGAATGTCAAAGGACACGTCATGTTTGCCACCAAGAAAATAACTCCTGGGGGTCACTGGATGGGGATTGCATCCATCGCCTCGGCTACCGCCAAAAAAGATTGGAAAGGCACCATTGAAGCCTTGGCTTTGACATCCATTTCGCTCAACGAAGCATTTATCGCCTGCTGGGATGAAAAATACCGTAGCCGAACTATCCGCCCTGAGACCTACATCAATCAGCACATTGATGAAAACTGGGTTCCCTTGCTTCAAACCCCTCCTTTTCCAGAGCACACCTCTGGACATAGCGTAGCGTCTACGGCCGCCTCCTACACCTTAGCCCAGCTATTTGGGGATCAGCTCCACATCGTAGATAGCACCGAGGTGGCTTATGGCCTTCCTGTTCGGGAATTTGACTCCTTCTCTCAGGCGGCATCCGAAGCTGCCATCAGCCGTTTTTATGGAGGCATCCATTACCTACCTGCCATCGAAGAAGGTAGGGTGCAAGGCAAACAAGTGGGGGAATGGATTTGGAAAAATATCTCTACACGACCGGATAAGGTCACTGAAAAAAAATAATTTCTTTTTTTCCCCGAAGAGACGCAGGGGGATAGCTCCTTACTGGAAAGTTGTGGAACTGTCGTTGTGCGAGATTCTTTTTTTAGGTTGAACGGTAGGATTTTTTATTGGTACAGTTTTTTGTCCAAAATGTACTCTTCTACCTTTTGGGGAAGTAGGTACCGAACCGACAATCCCTCTTGAATAGACTTTCGAATAAAAGTGGCCGAAATATCCAACAAGGGTGCATCTATATAGCTAACTCCAGCATGATCCAACTTTTTAACTTCCCCCGGTCTGGGATATACAAAGATGGGGTAGTTTTCCAAGATAGCTTGGTAATTTTTCCACTTGTGAAAATGTCTTAGGTTGTCTGAACCCAAGAATATGGAAAATTGATGCTGAGGGAACTTATCAGTCAAGTAAGCGAGTGTGTCAATCGTGTAGCTAGGTCTAGGCATTCGAAACTCTACGTCCGAAGCCCGGAATTGATAATTATCATCGATAGCAAGTTCCACCATCCTGAAGCGGTCATGCTCATGAGCTAAAGATTCTTGCTTTTTGAGAGGATTTTGAGGACTGACCACAAACCAAACTTGGTCCAATCCCCCTCGCTGAAAAAGGCTTTGAGCGATAATCAGATGTCCCACATGAATGGGATTGAAACTTCCAAAGTACAGCCCTATTTTCATAGTTAATGCTTTAAAAATTCCGTCACCAAGGCAATGGTTTCTGCCGAAGAGCGAGCAAAATCATCGTTGAGTACAGTTACGTCAAACTGGGGTTCAAAGGTCATTTCAAACTTGGCCTTGTAAACTCTTCGGGAAAGCGCCTCTTCGGTTTCTGTTCCGCGGTCATGGAGTCGCGATTCCAATACTTCCAAAGAAGGCACCTTCACAAAAATAGCCAACGCCTGTTCTCCAAAATAATGCTTTAGGGCCAATCCTCCTTTAACATCCACATCAAAAATCACTGCCTTCCCTTCCTTCCAAATTCGATGCACCTCCTCTTTCAATGTGCCGTAAAAATTACCTGCATATACCTCTTCCCATTCCACAAAAGCATCTTGATCTATCTTTTGTTTGAATTCCTGAATACTTAAAAAATAGTAGTCCCTCCCATGTACCTCATGTCTTCCGCGACGATCTCGAGTACAGGCAGAGATGGAAAACCCCAGGTGGGGAACATGCTGCATCAAGTGCTTAACAAGAGAAGTCTTTCCTGATCCTGAGGGAGCGGAAAAAATAATGGCTTTTCCTGAAGGGATACTCATCGTGCGTCTTGGATCATTTGTCGGATGGATTCCGCTAGTTTATCAGGCAGAGGTTGTTTGGTGCATTTGGTTTTGAGTACCTCTCGGATAGCTTGTTCCAAGTGATAATGGGCAAAGCAGGGCTGACATTTGTCTAGCTTTTCTTGAAGCATTTCATTTCCGCCATCCACCAACTCACCATCCAGAATACGCTCAAGAAGCTGAAAGCACTTACTTTCATCGCTGCACTGTAATTTCCGCTCTGGGGATGATCCTTTTATATTTTCCATAACTACTTGTTTAATCCTCCTCTTCGCCTGTGGCATAACCCATGGATTGGGCATAGCCTTTTAAAGCGTCTTTTAATAAATTCCTAGCTCTATGAAGCCTAGACCGAACCGTGCCGATGGGAATATCCAAAATTTTCGCCATTTCTTCGTAGGTAAATCCTTCTAAATCTGCTAGGATTATCACTGTTCTAAAATCTACTGCCAAGCCATTCAATGCATTGGAGATCTCATCTCCCAACATATCCTTGACAGATTCTGCACGAAGGTCACTTGTACTTTGGTAGTCTGCATCGTCGGAATTGTAAAAAGTCTCTACTTCCTGGTAATCCACCGTTGCTGGCTTCTTACTTTTTTTTCGATAGTCGTTGATGAAACTATTTTTAAGGATACGAAACAACCAGGCCTTCGCATTGGTCCCCTGCTCAAAAGAATTTATAAACCGGAAGGCTTTCATATACGTGTCTTGCACCAAATCCTTGGCATCGTCTTCATCGAAGGTAAGACGGAAGGCAAAATTGTACATGGAATCGATATGAGGCATAAACTCCCCATCAAAGATCGTAGATCGCTCCTCCTGAGAATATTTCCTTCGCTGTACGTCAGACATAAGTTCAAAAGTACACAATGCCTCAAATTATACCTAAATTCACCTCCTAATTCGCTGCTTTTCCTTTATTTTGTAGCAGCTTCCTCCACCATTTAGGAGCAGGTTATCTCTTCCTATCGCATACACATGTTTTTCTTTCGATTATTTTCTCAACTACCACTTGGGGTTTTGTACCTGTTTACTGATATCCTTTACTTCATCGCTAGGTATGTCATTCGCTACCGCAAAAAAGTAATTGAGGAAAATCTACTCCATGCCTTTCCTGACAAATCAACCACAGAACGGAAAGCCATTCGAAATAGATTTTACCGAAACTTCACCGACTCCATCGCTGAAACCATCAAATCTCTCAGTATTTCAAAGGAGGAACTAGCTCGTAGGTTCACCATTACCAATCAGGATTTCCTGGATCAAGGAGTGATAAATGGGTCTAGTGTCTTACTCCTTGCCGGGCATTTTTTCAATTGGGAACTTGGACTTCAACAAGCAGCAGTACTCAGCAAAGTACCTTCAGAGGGAGTGTATTTAAAAATCAATAGCCCTTTTTTCAATCAACTCATGTACAAGGCAAGGACTCGCTTTGGGAACACTGTGACGGAGAAAAATGAGTTTCGTGAAACCGTCAAAACCCTCAAAAAGGACCACCGCGTCGTTCAACTTGCAGCAGATCAACGGCCCAATCGACGATCTACTCGCTACCAGCGCAACTTTCTAAATCGACCTGCATACTTCTTTGAAGGAGCAGAGCATATCGCTAAAAGCATGAACCTTCCGGTGTACTTTGGAGAAATCTCCAAACTTGGTAGAGGACGCTACCAGGCTACCTACGAATTACTTGCAAAAGGCCCCTACGATGGGCATTCAGCCCACAGCATCACGGATGCCTTCTGTGCAAGATTGGAAGCAAATATTCATCTGCAACCCGATTTATATCTTTGGAGTCACAAGCGCTGGAGAATTTAAAAATAAGGTGTCTAAAAGAGACTTTAACTCCACACTAGGAGTATTGGCCGAATCCTATACCAAAAAAAATCAATTTCATCCCCTAATTTCACTAGATTAAAGTTTAAGGAACATCAGGATTTGCTACTTAAGTCTAGTTATTTTTACTAAAAATGGATTACCTCAAGGAACTTAATTCCGAACAAAGACAAGCTGTAGAACGCACCGAAGGCCCTGTGATGATCATTGCCGGTGCAGGATCTGGCAAAACGCGGGTACTTACCTACCGGATTGCTCATCTTATCTATGCCAAGGGAGTAGATGCCTTTAATATCCTGTCCCTGACCTTTACCAATAAGGCAGCTAGCGAGATGAAACATCGGATTGAGAAATTGGCAGGTTTGGAGGCTCGGAATACCTGGATGGGAACCTTTCACTCCGTTTTTGCTAAAATCTTGCGGGTAGAAGCTGACAAACTTGGGTATCCATCCAATTTTACCATCTACGATACCGATGACTCCAAATCCCTGATCCGAACTTTAGTAAAGGAACTTCGCTTAGACGACAAGGTTTACAAACCCAGCGTGGTGCTATCCAGAATTTCTGGGGCAAAAAACAGGCTCATCTCCTGGCAAACCTACCAAAATGATCCCTTTGTGAAAGCAGATGACGAAGCCGCCCTACGCCCACGGATGGGCGAAATTTACCAACGCTACCAAGAGCGCCTATTTAAAGCTGGGGCAATGGACTTTGACGACCTGCTATTCAATACCAACGTGTTGTTTCGAGATCACCTCGAAGTGCTCAATAAGTACCAGCAGCGTTTTAAATACGTGATGGTGGATGAGTTTCAAGACACAAATATTTCTCAGTACTTGATTACCAAAAAGATTGCAGCAGTGCACCAAAATATCTGTGTAGTGGGGGATGATGCCCAAAGTATTTACGCCTTTCGGGGAGCGGATATTCAAAATATCTTAAACTTTGAGAAGGACTACCCAGACTTGTTTGTGGTGAAGCTAGAACAAAACTACCGCTCCACCAAGACCATCGTGGAAGCGGCCAACTCCATTATTGACAAGAACAAAGCCCAACTCAAAAAGATCGTTTGGACTTCCAACCCTGAAGGAGATCTGATCGAATTGATCAAAGCCACCTCAGACAATGAGGAGGGAAGACTCGTGGCGACCACGATTTTTGAAGAAAAAAACAACAAAAAGCTCCAGAACAGTGACTTTGCCATCCTCTACCGCACCAACTCCCAGTCTCGAGCCATGGAGGAGGCATTACGGAAACTCAATCTGACCTATAAAATCGTGGGAGGCCTCTCTTTTTACCAACGTAAGGAGATTAAGGACCTCATGGCCTACCTTCGCTTCGCTGTTAACCCTGCTGATGAAGAGGCCTTCAAGCGCATCATCAACTACCCAAAAAGAGGGATTGGGGATACTTCGGTCGAAAAAATTCTTGTTTCGGCCTACGAACATGATATTCCTCTTTGGGATGTCGTACAAAATGCACACAGCTTTTTAGGCGGACGGGCAGGAGTATCTGTTGACGATTTCTCGACCATGATCAAAGCATTTCAAATCGAAATCGAACGAAAAGACGCTTTTGAAGCCGCAAGTTCAGTAGCAAAACAGAGCGGGTTGCTTCGAGAACTTTATGAAGACAAGACCATTGAAGGCTTAAGCCGTTACGAAAACGTGCAGGAATTACTCAATGCAATCAAGGAGTACGTAGACAACCCAGAGAATGAGGACAAGAGTTTGGGTGCCTTTCTTCAGGAAATTGCGCTACTCACCGACAACGACCAGGATAAAAGTCAAACCGATGCCATCACCCTGATGACTATCCACGCCTCCAAAGGCTTGGAATTTAAGCAGGTGTTTGTAGTCGGTATGGAGGAAGACCTTTTCCCCTCCCAAATGATGATGCAAAGTCGAGAAGACTTGGAAGAGGAACGCAGACTCTTCTACGTAGCCTCCACGCGTGCTATGGAAAAATTATATCTCAGCTATGCACTCACCCGCTACCGCTTTGGGCGCTTGCTGAATTGCGAACCCAGCCGATTTTTGGAGGAGGTCAACCCGGCCATGCTCAAGGTAAATAAGCGTCTTTCAGCTACCCGTGACTTTCCTGGCTCCTTTCGCAAGGAAGGCCCTCCAGGAGGGACTGGATTTATTGGCATCAAAAAGCAACCTGAAACCCGCTTACCGACTGCCATGAATGTGCATACACCTAGTCCAGACTTTACCCCCAGCAATACAAATGGACTCCAGGAAGGGCAATTGGTGGAACATCCTAAATTTGGTTTTGGTAAGGTTCAAAAAATTGAAACCGAAGGACTTAACAAAAAAGCAAGCATTCAGTTTGAACATTTTGGGGAGAAAACTTTATTGCTTAGCTTTGCCAAGCTCAGAATCATAGACTAATCACCTACCCTCCAACCCATGGTGATTTTTTGTTTGCTTTTTACCTGCAAAAATTTAGAGAGGACATGGAGCTCAAGGACACTGAAAAACAACAACTTATTTTGAAAGAATACGGAAAAAATATCCAACAATTGGTTCAGCATGTGACTGCAATTGCTGATCGTGACCGTCGCACACAAAGTGCCTACACCATTGTGGAAATCATCAAGCAGCTCAATCCAAGCCTGAGGCAGGAAAATGACCAGAAGCTTTGGGATGATTTATACATCATGTCCAATTTTACCTTGGATATAGACGGACCTTTTCCCATGCCTGAGAAGGAGCTTCTAGGCAAAAAACCACAGCCGGTTGGCTACCCCAAAGGACAAATTAAATTCAAGCACTACGGAAGAAACATTGAAAAGCTAATTGAGAAAGCTGTAGAAATCGAGAATGACGAAGAACAAGAAAATGCGATCATCTACATCGGGCAGCTCATGCGTAGCTTTCACTCCACATGGAACCGAGATAATTTTGATGACGGAATCATCCTAGATGATATCAAAACCCTCTCCAAAGGAAAACTCCACATTGACTTAGAGAAAGTTCGTGAGAATGCCCTCTTTGAATCCAATACCCGAAGAGATTTCAAAATCCCTCACCAAGAGGAGGAGCATTCTAAAAAGAAAAACAACCACGGAAAGAAATTCCGCCCAAGCCACAAAAAACGAAGATAAGCACATGGCGTCTTTTAGAGTCGAAGGTGGGCACCACCTCACAGGAGAAATCATCCCTCAAGGTGCAAAAAATGAAGCATTACAAATTCTTTGTGCAGTACTCCTAACTTCTGAGGAAGTAACCATCCACAAGGTTCCGAACATTCGAGACGTCAATAAGCTCATCGAGCTCCTCTCGGACATGGGTGTGAAAGTTCAAAAACTTGGCCCTGAGTCCTACACTTTTAAAGCAAATGAGGTCAACCTAGATTACCTAGAGTCGGAAGACTTTCTTACCAAAGCTTCTGCTCTTCGTGGTTCAGTGATGATCCTAGGTCCTCTTTTGGCTCGCTTTGGTACAGGCAAACTATCCAAACCAGGCGGGGATAAAATCGGACGCAGACGCATGGACACCCACTTCTTTGGCTTTCAAAAGTTGGGCGCTCAGTTTCACTACGATTCAAAAAACGAAATCTTCCACATCGATGGCAAAAACCTCAAAGGTAGCTACATGCTCCTAGATGAGGCCTCTGTAACCGGTACTGCCAATATTGTGATGGCAGCTGTAATGGCTGAAGGCAAAACCACCATCTACAATGCTGCCTGCGAACCCTATTTGCAGCAGCTTTGCGACATGCTCAACCGCATGGGTGCTCAGATCACTGGTGTTGGTTCCAACCTTCTCCACATTGAAGGAGTGAAAACTCTAGTAGGAACTACTCATACGCTCCTTCCTGATATGATTGAGATTGGCTCTTTTATTGGAATGGCCGCCATGACCCAGTCTGAAATCACCATCAAAGACTGTCAAATTCACCGCTTGGGTATCATTCCGGAAACCTTCCGCCGCATGGGCATCCAGTTGGAGTTTAGAGGAGATGACATCTTTGTCCCTGCACAAAAACACTATGAAATTGAAACCTTTATTGATGGTTCAATCCTCACAGTAGCGGATCAAATCTGGCCTGGATTCACCCCTGATCTATTGTCTATCATCTTAGTGACGGCTACTCAAGCAAAAGGAACCGTACTCGTACACCAGAAAATGTTTGAATCCCGCTTGTTCTTCGTGGACAAGTTAATCGATATGGGTGCACAAATTATCCTTTGTGATCCGCATCGAGCCACCGTGATCGGTTTGGATCGAAAATACCCACTTCGCGGGATTCGAATGACTTCTCCAGATATTCGTGCTGGAGTATCCCTATTAATTGCGGCGATGTCCGCCAACGGCACTTCTGTTATTGATAACATCGAACAAATAGACCGAGGCTACCAAAACATAGACGAGCGACTCAATGCGCTGGGTGCTAAAATCACCCGTATTGATTAAACTTGCTCAAATTCAAATTTTCAAATCCCCTTGACTTTAGCCAAGGGGATTTTTTGTATCCAGACCACTTTTTCATTTCCATCCTTTCATCCATTTTCCAGAATTTTTGGTATCTTCTTGGCCAATTTACATAACCCAATTAACCTTATGACCAAAAAGAAACTCCGAAGTCAGGAATGGTACGGTAGAAACGGTAAGGATGGATTTATTTACCGATCCTGGATGAAAAACCAGGGGCTTCCACACCATCTTTTCACCGGCGAAAAGCCAGTGATTGGCATATGCAATACTTGGTCAGAACTCACCCCCTGCAATGCCCACTTCCGGGATTTGGCAGAGGCCCTCAAGCGGGGTATCTGGGAGGCAGGAGGATTTCCTTTGGAGTTTCCAGTCATGTCCCTTGGCGAATGCTCGATCAAACCCACGGCTATGCTTTTTCGTAACCTCGCCTCCATGGACGTGGAAGAAAGCATTCGTGCCAACCCTATGGATGGCGTCATCCTGATGTGTGGCTGCGACAAAACTACCCCCTCCCTGGTGATGGGTGCCGCCTCAGTCAACCTCCCCACCCTCGTGCTTTCCGGCGGCCCCATGCTAGTAGGTAGATTTAAAGGCAAAAAAATAGGCACCTCAGATATTTGGCGCTTTGCTGAGGACTTCAAGCTCGGCAAACTCTCCCAAGAAGATTTCATCGAAGCCGAAGCAGCTATGTCCAGATCTGTGGGTCACTGTGCTCCGATGGGTACTGCCTCCACCATGGCGGCCATGGTGGAAGCGCTTGGCCTAGCATTACCAGACAATGCCACCATCCCCGCTGCAGATTCCCGACGTAAAGTAATGGCCCACCTGGCTGGTATGCGCATCGTTGAGATGGTCAAGGAAGACCTGACCATGGACAAAATTCTTACCCGAAAAGCCTTTGAAAATGCGATCATGGTCAATGCAGCCGTGGGAGGGTCTACCAATTTTATCCTTCATCTAATTGCCATTGCCAAACGAATCGGCGTCCCCTTGGACCTTGCCGACTTTGATGAATTTTCTTCTCGAATTCCACTGATTGCCAATGTACAGCCCTCAGGTGAGCATTGGATTGAAGACCTATTTTATGCAGGTGGATTGCCTGCGGTCATGAAAGAGATCGAAAAACACCTTCATACCGATGCGCTTACAGTGAATGGCAAGTCCCTAGGGGAAAACATAGCCAAGGCCGAGTGCTGGGACAGAAACCTAATTGGTACCTTCGAAAATCCCATCAAACCGGAGTCTGGCATAGCCGTACTAAAGGGCAATCTTTGCCCTCAAGGTGCTGTGCTAAAGCCTTCTGCTGCAACTCCAAGCTTGTTGACGCATACCGGTAGAGCGGTGGTCTTTGAGGATATTGATGACTACAAAGCACGAGTAGACGATCCCAACTTGGATATTGATGAGACCTGCGTGATGGTTCTCAAAAAAGTTGGTCCCAAAGGCTATCCCGGCATGCCCGAGGTTGGCAACATGGGGCTTCCAAAAAAACTCTTGGAAAAAGGGGTAAAAGATATGGTTCGAATTTCAGATGGGCGTATGAGTGGGACAGGCTTTGGTACTGTAGTGCTACACGTCTCTCCAGAATCCGCCATCGGCGGGCCACTTGCACTGGTTCAAAATGGAGATTTGATTGCTTTGGATGTACCCAATCGAATCCTCAACGTATTGATATCGGATGAGGAAATGGCAAGACGCCAATCAACATTTCAACCAAGTATTCTTCCCTACGATCGGGGGTATGTCAACTTATTTTTGGACAAAGTCAACCAAGCTCACGAAGGAGTGGACTTTGATTTTCTCCAAGGAAGTTCGGGATCCGAAGTAAAAAGAGATTCACACTAATTTTGGGGTCGAGAGGAAAATCCAACCGAGCTCACACCTTTCAAACAAGTGCCATGAACAAGGTAGCAATCATAACTGGAGCAGGACAGGGCATTGGCTTAGCCATAGCCCAGAAATTGGTGGAAAACGGAACCCAGGTACTCCTCAATGATCGGGAAAAAAGCTTGACCCAAGAAGCAGTAGCTAGTCTCTCCCTCTTGCAAAAAGGAGCCGTCATCGGCTGTTCGGGAGATGCTGCAGACCCGGAAGTCATTACAGAACTCGTATCCCTTGCTCTCCAGAATTTTGGACACATTGACCAATTGGTTTGCAATGCTGGTATTACCCTATTTGGCAGCTTTTTAGACTATTCAAGGGCGGATTTTATGGAGGTGATGCGTGTCAACCAAGCTGGCACTTTCTTTCTGACTCAGGCTGTAGCCCAGGTCATGAAAAACCAAGGTCAAGGAGGAGCGATGCTATTCACCTCTTCGGTAACCGCCCACCAAAGTCATGAAAACCTAGCAGCCTATGCCATGAGTAAAGCAGCCATCGAAATGTTAGCTAAAAATTTGGTTTTGGAACTTGCTCCACTAGGGATCCGAATCAATACGATCGCCCCAGGCGCTACCATCACGGAGCGCACTACATCAGATCCTGGCTATGTGGATACCTGGTCCAAAATTACCCCGCTAGCCCGACCTGCATTTCCAGCAGACATCGCAGAGGCTGCTAGTTTTCTGCTTTCCGATGCAGCAAAACACATCACTGGCCAAACCCTCATCATTGATGGAGGATGGACTGCCATCAGCCCCTCGCCTTATGCCTAAATCTACCAAGTCCCTTAAGCGAGTTCCCGCCCCTTGGACCCTGCGGGGAGAAGGCATCATTCTGCTTTTTCGCTTCAAAGAAAACTGGGTAGACCAAGCGGCCAACTTACCTAAATCCCTCCACCAAAAATTCAAAGGGGGATTTGGCTACGTAATGCTCGTAGACTACCAGGAATCACCTGTAGGTCCCTACAAAGAACTTCTGTTTATCCCTGGAAAATTTGGGGAGGAAAAATTACATACCATCACCACCATCTTCGTAGACTCTGAGGCGAGCACCGTGAATGGACGGGCCAATTGGGCCATACCAAAGCAAACAGCCGACTTCAACTGGCAAAAAGAGAAAGGATTAGACCATGTGGATGTTTTCTTGAATGGAAATCTAGTATTCCAAGCCAGCATTCGCTCTGGCGGAATCTCATTTCCGATGAGCACCGCACTCCTTCCTATTCGACTTCGACAAGAATTAGAAAATCAGGTTTTTTTCACCCAACCAGAAGGAAAAGGATGGGGGAAGCTGGCACGCATTCAAAACTTAAAGGTCGAACCTCAACTTTTCCCTGACATCCGAGGTATCAAACCCCTACTAGCCCTAAAGGTGAGCCCATTTACCCTCACTTTTCCCACGCCAAGTATCCCAGCATGAAGCCCTACAAAGACGCATACGTAATCGTAACTGGAGCCGGATCGGGCATTGGATTGGAGTTGATCAGGCAACTTTATCCACACACCAAACATCTTTTGGCAGTAGATTTTCTTTCGGAGAACCTGGATCGCCTTCGGGAAGAATTTCCATGCCTCCAAGGATTAGTTCTGGCAGATTTAAGCAAAAAAGAAGGAAATGCACCTATCCTCGAATGGGTCCAAGCCCATTGGAAAGGAGTGGATTACTGCTTTGCCAATGCTGGAAAAGCCAGTTATGCCCCCGCTGCTGACCAAGACTGGATAAATATGGAACAACTCTTCCAGTTGAATGTGCACTCCCCCATCCAATTGGGATTGGCATTACAACAACTTTTTCCAACGCATCCGCTCCGCCATGTAATTACTTGTTCTGCCATCGCCTACTGGGCCATTCCAGGCTATAGTTTGTATAGCAGCTCCAAGGCTGCACTCCTCCAATGGGCCGATTGCCTTTGGGCCGAAGGAGATGGAGATTGGCTTACACTAGTTTTTCCAATCGCCACCGCCACCGCATTTTTTGAGGCGGCAGGAGCCAATATTCCTCGTGCATTCCCAGTCCAAAACCCACAGCAAGTGGCGCATACCATGCTTGTAGGGGCTGCAAAAGGAAAAAAGAAGATTTTTCCTTCTCACTTATTTAAAAGCGTACTCTTCCTCAACCGGTTGCTTTTTGTACTCCAACCATTGGCAACGGCAATTGAATTTCGAAAATTTAAAAACTGGGTTTCCAACAAGAATTCCAATTAAATCAACCGCTATGAAAAAGCTCTTATTACTCCCCGTTCTCCTTCTTACCCTAGTTTTTGCTTGCCAGCAAAAGGAACCCCTTCCAGACACCCTACCCATTCAAGTGGCGAAAGCCTATGGTTTTGAAAACTGGGATCAGATTAAGTCCATCGGTTACACCTGGAATGTGCAGCGCGACTCAGTAAATGTAGCTTCCCGAACCTGGAAGTGGAACATCCAAGATAGCACGGTGTACTATGCTGGTGCAGATACCAGTTTTACCTATAGCCTAGTGTCAGATTCCCTGCCGAAGCAGGATGGTGCCTTTATCAATGACAAGTACTGGGCCCTCATGCCCTTCCAACTTGCTTGGGATAGGGGCTACACCTACGAAGTTCTTGAAAATGCAACTACACCGATTCAGAATCTCCCATCCACCAAACTCAGCATTCTCTACGGTACAGTGGGCGGGTATACACCAGGAGATGCTTACGATCTTTACTTGAACAAGGAGCATCAAATCTTAGAATGGACCTTCCGTAAAGGAAATGCTGCAGAAGGACGTACCTGGACCTGGGAAAATGCGGAAGCCTTTGGCCCGATTCAACTCAGCTTGGAACACAAGGATGTTGCAGGAAAGCGCTTCATCTGGCTGACAGATGTAAC
Organism: Algoriphagus sp.; assembly: GCA_030833985.1. GTDB lineage: Bacteria > Bacteroidota > Bacteroidia > Cytophagales > Cyclobacteriaceae > Algoriphagus. The sequence goes on from JAURGC010000018.1 coordinate 14,137, forward strand.
TGTGGAGTAAACTGCAAACAATCCCCTAGACACTGACCTACTATTTCTCGAAATACATGAAAAAATCAACTCCTCGTCGTCAATTTCTCCTGCAAACAGGAGCGCTCCTAGGCACAGGCCTCCTCGCCAATCCCTTTTCAGGTTGGGGGAGTCCCATCCAAAAATCGTGGACAGTAGGCGAGATCATAGACTTGTTTATCTCCCAAGTACCTAAGGCGCCATTTGCACAGACCGTGGATACGATCAAGATTGGCTCTAGGGATACCTTAGTCACTGGAATCGTCACCACCATGTTTCCCAGCATCGAAATCATCAAAAAGGCGGTTGAACTCAAAGCCAACCTCATTATTCCACACGAACCTACCTTTTACTCAGGTCAAGACGAAACCGATTACCTGCAAAATGACCCCGTCTTCCGTGGCAAATACGACCTACTGGCACAGCATCAACTAACCATCTGGAGAAATCACGACTACGTGCACCGGATGCAAGACGATGGAGTACGGGTAGGCGTCGTGGAAGAACTGGGATGGAAGGACTATTATACCCCTGGAAGCCCAATTTTGCAGATTCCTCCAACCAATTTGAAATCGGTCATCGACCACATCAAAACCCGAATGCAGGTGCCGGCCATGCGCTATGTGGGGGATCTGAACCAACCTATCTCCAAGGTACTTCTCCTTCCTGGTGCCGTGGGAGGGAAAACGCAAATTACCCGCATCCAAGAGCACCGTCCGGATGTACTAATCTGCGGAGAATCCAATGAGTGGGAAACTCCCGAATATGTCAAAACAGCCAATGAACTCGGCATGAAACTTTCTATGGTCGAGATTGGTCATTCAGCAAGCGAGGAAGGCGGCTCAGAATTTGTAAAAAATTGGTTACAAACCCATGTGCCTGGTGTACCTGTCTTTCACCTTCCTTCTGGCAATTCCCTATCGGTTTACTAACTTTATTATTACATAACTCCTACTAATTTCCTTTCCATGAAACGCTTTTTTCTCGCCCTCCTTCTAGTATCCACCTCATTCTTTTCCTTTGCTCAGCAGCAATTGAGCAATGAGGAAAAAAAATTGATCGAACGCATCGACAAAAACTACCAGGAAACCGTGCAACTTTTGGAGGAAGTCATCAACATCAATTCGGGCTCCCTGAATCTGGAAGGTGTACGTGAAGTGGGCCGTGTTTTTGAACGGGAATTTCAAAAAATAGGATTTCAAACCGAATGGGTAGATGTGCCTGCAGAAGTGAAGCGAGCAGGACATTTTGTAGCTACCCGCAAGGGAAGTAAGGGGAAAAAACTCTTCCTTATTGGGCACTTGGATACGGTATTTGAAAAAGACATGCCCTTCACCCCTTTCACCTGGCTCAACGACAGTACCGCTACAGGCCAAGGAGCCAACGATATGAAAGGAGGCGATGTGCTTTTGCTAGCCAGCCTCAAGGCTATGCAGGAATTGGGACTCTTGGAAGATCGGACCATCACGGTGTATTTCAATGGAGACGAGGAAAGCACAGGAAATGCAACCTTAGCTAGAAAAGACTTTATCGAACGTGCCAAGCAACATGAAATCGCCTTGGCTTACGAGACTGCACAGGGTTTTGGCGGAGCCACTGTGGCACGTAGAGGAGCCTCTGGCTGGACGCTTAAGACCAGCGGAAAGCAAGGCCACTCCAGTGGTGTATTTGGTCAAAGTGCAGGCTATGGAGCCATCTACGAGGCGGCGCGTATCTTAAATGAATTTCGCGAAGCACTCGCCGGTGAAAAGTATTTAACTTTTAACCCAGGCCAATTTATTGGTGGTTCGGACATAGAGACCAACCCCATCACAGGAGCCGGCACGGCTCTTGGTAAGACCAATATTGTAGCACGAGAGGCCATCGTTACAGGAGATTTGCGATTTTTAGGGGAAGCACAAAAAGAAGCGGCACGCACCAAAATGCGTGAAATTGTCGCTAACAACCTACACCAAACTGATGCCAAAATCACCTTCTACGATTACATCCCTTCCATGGAGCCTACCCCGGGCAACTATTCCTTAGCAGATGTGCTTAGTCAAGTAAGTCAAGACCTAGGCTTTGGTCCTGTTAAGCCTGGCGATCCGGGTAGCCGTGGTGCGGGAGACATTTCTTTCGTGTCCTCTTTCATGGACAGTTTGGACGGGCTAGGTGCTTCAGGTTCAGGCGCCCATGCTCCTGGAGAAACCATCAACATGAAGCAGTTCCCTTCCTTGATAAAAAGAAATGCCCTGCTTTTGTATCGATTGACTCGCTAATAAAAAATGAAAAAAGTTGCTTTTTTTTTAGTGTTGACGCTAGTACTTATGTCTTGTAGTCAAAAATCCGAAGACACTATCCCCATGAACCCAAAAAAAATCGTCGTTTATCAGGTCTTTACGAGACTTTTCGGAAACACGAATACCAGCAACATTCCTTGGGGCACCAAAGAGCAAAATGGCGTAGGAAAGTTTAACGACTTCACCGATACCGCCTTGGCAGAAATCAAAAAATTGGGGGTGTCCCACATCTGGTATACGGGAGTTCCTCACCATGGAGTGATTGGGGACTTTCCTGAAATCGGCCTCACATCAGACGATCCAGATGTGATCAAAGGGCGAGCAGGCTCTCCTTACGCGGTACGGGATTACTACCAGGTCAATCCAGACTTGGCTGTAGATGTGACGCGCAGAATGGAAGAATTCGAAGCATTGATTGCCCGTACCCACCAGCAGGGCATGCAGGTAATCATAGACATTGTTCCTAACCATGTATCTCGTCATTACGAAGGAAAAAACAACCCAGCAGGCGTCCTAGACTTTGGTGCAAAGGACGATACCAACTTAGTTTACACGAGAAACAACAACTTCTACTACCTTCCAGGAGAGGCCTTTCAGGTACCTACTTCCAAAAATGGTTACCAACCCTTGGGCGGAGGGAATCATCCCTTAAGTGATGGGAAGTTTGAAGAATTTCCTGCCAAATGGACGGGCAATGGTTCCCGCCTAGCCCAGCCTGACTTTTACGATTGGTACGAAACCGTCAAAATCAACTATGGGGTAAGCCCAGACGGAATCAAGGACTATGTGACCCTTCCTGAAGAAGCCTCCATACTCGATATCCAAGCACACCATGCTTTTTGGCAAGAGAAAGAGGTACCCGATTCCTGGATTAAGTTTAAGGATATCACCCAGTTTTGGCTGGCCAAGGGAGTCGATGGCTTCCGCTTTGATATGGCGGAGATGGTGCCTGTGGAATTTTGGTCGTACCTCAACTCTCACATCAAGGTAAAATACCCCGATGCCTTTTTGTTGGCAGAGGTGTACAACCCAAGCCTCTACCGAGACTACATTCACAAGGGTAAGATGGACTATCTCTACGACAAGGTGGAATTGTACGATACGCTCAAGCACATCCTGCAAGGCCATGGATCTACCGACAACCTGGTACCCATCCTAGAAGGCTTGTCAGACATCGAGCACCACATGCTCCACTTTCTAGAAAATCACGACGAACAGCGAATTGCTAGTCCAGAATTTGCAGGCAATCCTTGGAAGGCCCTTCCGGCCATGGTAGTATCGGCTACCAGCACGACTGCACCGACAATGATTTACTTTGGACAGGAAGTGGGTGAGCCAGGAGCCGAGATGGCTGGCTTTGGACAGCCTAGCCGCACTTCCATCTTTGATTACATCGGCGTTCCCCAACATCAAAAGTGGATGAATGGAGGAAAATTTGATGGAGGGCAACTCTCCGATAACGAAAAAGCGCTGCGCAACTACTATTCGGAGGTACTCAACTTTACACGAAACAGCCCTGCGCTGATGGGCGCCTACCTGGACCTGCATATCCACAACCGAAAGTTAAACCCAGACTACAGCGACAAAGCCTTTGCATTTGCCAGATGGGACGAAAAGCAAAAATTGTTAGTAGTGACCAATTTTGATGCGACCAGATCCGTACGTACCGTCCTCCATCTTTCCCCTGAACTCTTGAAAGTCTGGAATTTGAAACCAGGAACGCAGGAACTGAAAGAAGGAATGTTTGGGAAGAAAACTACCCAACTTCGTGTCGATGAAAAAGGCGCGCAAATTGACCTAGTCCTAGGCCCATGGGAGTCGGCGGTATTTGAGGTGAATTGAGTCAAAATTTGGAGGTTCTAAAGAAATGGTAGTTCCTCCTTTGTTGTAATACTTGCGTGAAATCGTTACTCAATTGCCTGATTTTGTTTAATTTAAAATTTCACTATCCTCAGTTTCAGTATGTCTCCTTCTGAAAAACTCAATCGCCGAGAATTTATTACTTCTGCGGCCAGCATTGCAGCCACCATCTCTATTGTGCCCTCTACCGTGATTGCAGGTACGGGACACGTGCCTCCATCCGACCAACTAACTGTTGCCAACATCGGTTGCGGTACGCAAGGACTGCGCGAAATGGGAGCGCTTTTGAAAAATCCCAAAATTCGTCTCGTAGCCGTATGCGATGTAAATAAATTCTCCACCGACTACATCGATTGGTCCCCTTACGGAATCCGAAATGACATCCGAAAAACCCTAGGAGATTCTTCTTGGCGGGAAGGAAAGCCAGGCATCCCTGGAGGCAGAGACATCGGCCAAGAATATGTTGAAAAATATTACGCCATCAACAAGCCCTCAGGGCGATACAAGGGCTGTGTAAGTTACGAGGATTACCGAGAACTCCTGGATCAGGAAAAAGGCATCGATGCGGTCAAAATCATGACTCCAGACCATACCCATGCACCGATCGCGCTGGCGGCGATGGGCAAAAAAATACATGTGGTCACCCACAAGCCCATTGCCAATCGGCTTCTAGAGGGGAGAAAAGTCATCCAAAAGGCAAATGAGTCCGGGGTAGTAAGCCACTTACTTGCCTGGTCGGATCGGCCCGAATACAGACAGGTCAAATCCTGGATGGATGCGGGCTTGATCGGTGACCTGCAGGAAATTCACAACTGGTCCTACCGCCCGGTATGGCAGCAATGGACCCAACGACCTACCGAAGTGCAAGCAATACCGGAAGGATTCAATTGGGATTTGTGGCTTGGACCCGTACCAGACATGCCCTACCACAAGCAGTACACACACAACGTATTCCGTGGATGGTACGAGTTTGGAGGAGGATCTATCGCCGACATGGGGCATTATAGCCTTTTCCCCTTATTTGAAACGCTTGGCATTGACCGGAGCCCTGTTTCTGTCCGAGCCTACGGTACTACCACGCGAGAAGAAGTCAACCAAGTGTACCAATGGGTAAAAAATGAAGTAGCATTTCCTGCAAGTTGCATGATCAAATGGAAATTCCCACAACAAGCGGCACTCCCTGCTTTTGATCTTTTCTGGTACGATGGGGGGATGAAACCCTTTGCCTGCAAGGAGCTGGAGTCGGAGGGAAAAGACATTCCTGAAGAAGGGCTGCTCCTAGTCGGTAGTAAAGGTAAGATCTTGGGAGGCTTTCGCGGAGAAAATCCAGTACTGCTACCAGAAGGGTCTGCGATGCAAGGCCGGGATGCAGAACGTATCAATTCGGCTAATATAGATCGTCAGACTGATATTTGGGTAGATGCCATGCTCGAAAAAAGGCAAACTTCCGGTAGTTTTACTCGTGCACAATGCATTTCCGATACCATCAACCTAGGAGCAATTGCACTAAGAGCAGGGAAAAAAATAGATTTTGACCCCGAAAAAGTTCAAATTACCAATGATGCACAAGCCAATGCCTTTCTGACACGAACGTACCGCCCAGGCTGGGAAGTCTGATCCCTCCCTGCACTCATCTTCCATTTTCAAACCCAATCTAATCCCATGAATAGCAGAAGAAATTTTCTCAAAACCACAGGACTTGCAAGCGCAGCCTTAGGACTTGGTCTACCTTCTTTTAGTTTTGCTCGACCAGGCGCAGACCTTCCCTTCAAGATCTCTCTTGCGGAATGGTCCGTCAATCGCCTACTTTTTTCAAAAAAATTGGATCACCTTGACTTTCCACTAGAGGCCAAAAAGCACGGTATACATGCAGTAGAGTATGTCAACCAATTTTTTATGGAAAAGGCGCAAAATTTTGCCTACTTAAAGGAAATGAATACCCGATGCACCAACGAGGGGATCACTCAAGTCTTGATTATGGTGGACAGAGAGGGTATGCTCGGCGCTCGCACTGCAGCAGATCGCCACCAAGGAGTAGAAAATCACAAAAAGTGGATAGAAGCTGCCCAATTTCTAGGTTGCCACTCCGTACGTGTCAATGGGTACTCGGACATTTCCTGGTCTTCCCGTCCAGAAGATGCCGCCGAGGCATCCAAGCTAGTGAGCGACAGCATTCACCAACTCGCAACTTTTGCCGAGTCTTCAGGAGGCATCCATATCGTGATCGAAAACCACGGAGGCTTTTCCTCCAACGGCAGGTGGCTGGCTGAAACAATCCGAAATGCGGACCACCCTCTAGCAGGAACGCTACCTGATTTTGGCAACTTCCGTCTAGGTACTGTAGAAGGCAAGCCTGCATCCTACGACTCCTACCGAGGAGTGGATGAGTTGATGCCCCTTGCCACAGGAGTGAGTTTGAAACCAAAGGTTTGGGACGATGCTGGTCAAGAGTCAGATTTGGATTACAAACGAATGATGAAATTGGTGCTTTCTCATGGATACAACGGCCACATTGGCATTGAGCATGGAGATAAGGATCGAGAATGGGAAAGCATCGTGGCCATTCGTGAAATCCTTGAGGGACTGCAGCAGCCCAATGCCTTTAAATAAGTAACAATCATTTCCTCCCCCCGATGAACCAACAACTTGGACAACTTTCCCTTTTGGTAAAAGACTACGACGAGGCGATTCAGTACTACACACAGACGCTGGGATTTGACTTGTTGGAAGATACCCCGCTAACAGATAAAAAACGCTGGGTGCGCGTGGCTCCAAAAGGCTCTAGCTGCCAGTTGCTCTTGGCCAAGGCTGCCAACGAAGCCCAACTCAAACAGGTGGGTTACCAAGCGGGAGGACGCGTCTTCCTATTTTTGTATACCGATGACTTTTGGAGAGATTACGAGAATTACCGTTCTAAAGGGGTAGTCTTTATCCGGGAACCAGCGAAAGAATCTTTTGGAATTGTTTCCGTATTTTCGGACATCTATGGAAATCTCTGGGATTTGATTCAACCCAAGGGCTCCTAACTTATCCCTATGGATTCACAAGCTAACAATCCTCTTCACGGCGTCACTCTAGCCGACATGATCGCTCAACTAGTTTCCTTCTATGGATGGGAAGAGCTCGGCGAGCGCATCACCATTCGCTGTTTTACACACGACCCCAGCATTCCCTCGAGTCTAAAGTTTCTCCGAAAAACTCCCTGGGCACGAGAGCGGGTAGAGGGGCTCTATCTCAAAATGCTACGCGATGCCAAAAAAGAAGGTGGCCCTTGGGTGAATTGAAAATTTTACAACCTTAGGTAAAGGCCTGCTAGACCTCAAAGGAGCAAAAAAAGCCCGTCCAGCAATCATGCAGGACGGGCTTCTTATGGGGTTGGTGGTTTGGATTAAACGTAGTTGTTGAGCATCACCGGCATCACCAACATCAAGATGTCTTCGTTGGCATCTTGAGTCACTGGCAAGATCAACCCTGCTCGATTTGGCGCGGAGAATTTCAAACTTACATCCTTACAAGAAAGGTTGTTCAGCATCTCTACCAAGAACTTGGCATTGAATCCGATCTCAATGTCTTCGCCCTCGTGGTCGCAAGACAAACGCTCGTTGGCTTCGTTGGAGAAGTCCAAATCTTCTGCTGAGATCATCAACTCACTACCAGTCAACTTCAAGCGCACCTGGTGGGTAGTTTTATTGGCATAGATCGCAATACGTCTCAAGGAACCCAAAAACTCCAAACGATCAATGGACATTCGGTTTGGATTTTCCCCAGGAATCACATTTTCATAATCCGGGAATCTCTCGTCAATTAAACGACAGATCATTTTGATATTATTGAACTTGAAATAGGCATTTGACTGGTTAAATTCAACCGAAACTGGCACATTCTCAGATGGCAAGGTGGTCTTCAATAGGTTCAGCGCTTTTCTTGGGATGATTAAGCTAGCCCCATTACTCGAGGCTACATCTACTCTTCGGTAGCGCACCAAACGATGGCCGTCTGTAGCCACAAAAGTGGTGTTGGTTGGACTCAAATTGATATAGACCCCTGTCATTGCAGGACGAAGTTCATCCGAGGAGGTTGCAAAAATGGTGTTTGCAATTGCTGAAGACAATACTTCTGTAGACATATCTACAGAAGTCGCATTGCTAACTGTAGGTATTTTTGGAAAGTCTGTGGCATTTTCACCAGCAAGACGGTAACGTCCATTATCTGAACTTATTTCTACCGCGTAGGTATCGTGATCAATACTGAACGTCACAGGCTGCTCTGGCAAGTTTTTTAAGGTCTCAATCAAAATACGTGCAGGCACCGCAATATTTCCATCTTCCTTCGCTTCCACCTGAAGTTGAGTCATCATTGAAGTCTGCAGATCGGAAGCAGTGATGGTCAAGACAGCTCCTTTGATTTCAAAAAGAAAGTTTTCCAGAATAGGTACCACAGGATTAGTGGTCACTACACCGTTGATGGCAGAAAGCTGCTTGAGCAAGGCAGAGGAAGAAACAATAAATTTCATATCGTAAAGGGTAGTATAGTTTTTCTCTAGTGTGGTAAATTTATAAATAAAATGCTAATTCAGTGGGACTCACACTCAATTGTACTAAAAAAGTTGCAAATAGGTGCCTGATTTTTCGTTCAACCCTTTCGAGAAAATCGTTTTACCCGGAGCAAAGCAATCACACCACCCATCATCATCAAGAATAAAACGGGTCCACCCACATTGATCCACTGCCAGAATTGTTTTTCTTCTGCCACCTTCACCTTATCCAGGGGACGAATTTGCAAGACTTTGGTTCGTGTGGAAATGATACCTTCTGGGTCTATCAAGTACTGCACAACGTTTTCCAAAAACTGTTTATTAGCAAAGGTTGTTTGTTCGATCGGATCCTCCCCAAGAGGAAGTGGTTCTTGATCTGCTGGATTTACCTGGCTTTGAAACAAAGAAGCATCACCAAGTACGAGCAATTTCCCCTTCCCACTATCCTTTGCCGACCCCCCAACAAATTCCTCGGGGACAAATCGATTTTTGAACAAAGATGTAAACTCCCCTTCTAACAAGTAGGCAAGTGGCAGGTTGGATACTCCATATTCAGATTCTAAGGGGGGCTCTTGAAATGCCGTCAAGCTAATCCGAAGAGGTAGGGGTAGGATCCGAGAGCGCTCCGAAGTAAATAGTAAGGGGGTTTTTTTTACCCCTTCCGCTTTTATGGTATCTAGGCTGCTTGCAAACCGAAAGGTAATCTGATCTAGCCCCTTGGTGATGGGGTGTGCCTGCATGCGGCTCGCGTGGAAATGGTATGGCCAAGGCATAGGAATCAGCTGTTCTTGGTTGCCAAAGTTGCCTCCCATCACTGGAATCACCCCAAAATTGAGGTCTTGGATAAGGTCCTTATTGACACGAATCCCATACCTAAATAATAGGCGATCTAGACTGTTTTCCCTAGACAAGGCCAAGGCCCCTTCTCCTGCCAATTGACTTAAATCCAATCGTGCTCCCTCGGCAGCCACAACCAAGTTGCCTCCACCCATCAGGTATTGATCCAAGAGAAATAGTTCCCGATCGGAGAAGTTACTGTCTGGACCCAAAATGAATACCGCAGCAAAGGCACTAAGGTCCTCTACTTTTTTGGCCTGCTCCAAAGGCACTTTAAATAGTTCGTAGCGTCCATCTAGCGCCTCCACCATCCCAAAGCCATCGTCCTCTGCCAGTTCTCCATGGCCAATAATTAGGGCGATGGCACTTTTTTGAGGATACAATAATTTTTGGATAGCCTGCGCCAATTCAAACTCTAAATTTTCAATAGAAGCATTTAAGGTTTGCTCTGCCGACATGCCTTGCTCCCCTTTCAAAATCAACGCTCCTGTTTCGTAGATGTCATCTGACACTAAGATTCCTGGAAAAATAAGTTGCGCTTGCTGCCCTGTCGCCTGGTTGACAAAAAGATTGGTCGGACGAATACCGTAGTCCGCAAGCGTAAAAATAAAATCCTCTTTTAGGGAGTCGGCTACTTCCAAAGGATCAAAATAGGACACGGTAATGTTCTCTGCTGAATAGGCATTGAAGGTGCTTACCGTCTCTTCTATGGATTTTTGGAGACGACGCATCCCGCCCGGAAGCTGCTCCCCTGTCAATAAAATATCCACATGCAAAGGACGATCTATTCCTCCCAAAAGCTGAAGGGTAGAAGCATGCAGGGAAAAGCGCTTTTCCTCTGTAAGGTCGATTCGAAAACGGACCGTTTGTGCAAGGCCTACCAAGACCAGGACGCCCAAAAGAAGTGCCGCAAGTGGAAATAGCCGGTGGGAGCTCAATTGCTTCATTTCTTCTTCAAGATCAAGACTGTTGCCCCAAGAAAAATCCAAATCATACCCAACAGAAAAAAGAGATCTCTGCTGTCAACCACGCCTCGACTTAAGCTAGCGTAACGATAGCTCAAACTGAGTTCCTCCACCCAATAAGCCAAGTCTCCTGGTACCATCCCCGCCAAGGCTGTCAATCCAAAGTACAAGACAAAGCAAAGAAATACACCCAGAACAAAGGCAGCCACCTGCTGGGAAGTCAGCGAACTCGCAAACAAGCCCACGGCGGCAAAAGTAGCTCCAATCATCAGAAGGCCGAGCCAACTCCCAAAGAAGCCCGCCCAATCCAAGTTGCCCGGAGGATTACCCAACAAAGAAATAGAATAGGCATAGCCCAAGGTGGGCAGTAGGGCAAGAACTACGAGGAGGAGTAAGGCTAGGTATTTGGCCAAGACGATCTGAACCAAACTGAGTGGAGAGGTCTGCAACAGTTCCCAAGTTCCTGACCGTCGCTCTTCGGCCAAGCTGCGCATGGAGATCGCAGGGATCAGAAAGGTAAACACATAGGGGGTGTATAGAAAAAGGGACTCTAAATCTGCATAGCCATAATCCACCACGGAAGTTTCAGGAAAAACCCAGACAATCAAGCCTAAGGCGACCAGAAACAAGCCCAATACCAGGTAGCCAGTAAGGCTTCCAAAAAAGGCTAAAATTTCTTTGAAAATTAAGCTTTTCATTGGCCTTGCGTAATTTCCCGAAAAAGTGTTTCCAAATTTTTGTTGCCTTGATCCAAGCGGATCAAGCTGAGTTGCCGCAGCGCCACTACCTGCAAAATAGCCTTGCGCGCTGCTGCCGCATTCGGAGTAAGTAGGACTAATTCATGTGGAGCTTTACTTCCGAACCTAGGGGTTCCGATGCCTTCAAACCACGATAACTCCAAGGCTTCTTCCGTTTCTAGAATCAAGGTTACCTGGGAGGAAGTAGATTTCAAGTCTGCCAGCGAACCTGCAGACCGGATTTTTCCCTGATTGATGATCACCACATCCTGGCAAACAGCCTCCACCTCCTGCATGATGTGGGTAGAAAAAATAAAGGTCTTATTTTCAGCTACTTCCAAAATCAAGTTGCGAATAGCTACGAGTTGATTGGGATCCAAACCCGTAGTAGGCTCATCCAAGATCACTAGTGCTGGATCGTGAAGCAATGCTCGTGCAATTCCCACTCGCTGGCGATAGCCTTTGGATAGTTGCCCAATTTTCTTGTGCTGTTCCTGTTGAAGCCCAGTTTTACGGATCATTTCCTCTGTACGGCGTCGGATATCGGCAGATTTCATTCCATATATGCCTCCTGAAAATTCCAAAAACTCACGAACGTAACTGTCTAGGTAAAGGGGGTTGTTTTCGGGCAAATAACCAATTTGAGTAGCTAATTTTTTGGGATGTGCCAAGGCATCTTCTCCCAGCACCCTAACCGATCCTGAATCTGCAGCTAGGTAGCCTGTGATTATTTTCATCGTGGTCGACTTCCCTGCTCCATTTGGACCTAAAAAACCTAAAATACGCCCTGGGGAAGCAGAAAAACTCACGGCGTCCAGTGCTTTCTGGGTACCATACACTTTACTGAGCTGAGAAACTTGGAGAGACATGTCGGGGCGATTCAATGCAAATCGAGTACCCACAAAAATACTGATTGCCCTTGGAACAACAAGGGCAATTTTTCCAAGGGTGGCCCAGTTATTTTTTACCCTTTGGACGAAGTGGACGACATTCTACATCAACCACAAAATAGTTGGGATGGGTTTCTAGGGTTTGCACAATGGTCAGGGCCACATCGGCAGGCTGCATCATGTGTTCGTGCGCATCCATCCCCGGAATAGCATCAAAGAAGTGAGTTTGGATGGACCCTGGATAAATCGTCGACACCTTGATGCCAAAGTCTCGGAGTTCCATGTAGAGAGAGTGAGAGATGCCGCGAACCGCATGCTTCGTGCCAACATAACCTGCAAAATTAGCAACACCATTGAGCCCTGCGATGGAAGCCACGTTGAGGATATGCCCTTCGTCTGCCGCTTTCATCGCAGGAATCAGGCGTTTGGTAGCATAAAAAATGCCGTGCACATTGGTATCAAACATGGATTTCCAGTCTGCCGAATTCATGGATTCTAGCGGTCCCGCTACGCCAAATCCGGCATTGTTGATCAAAATACGGATGTCAGCACCCAGCTGACCGACTGTTGCCTGGTAGGCTTGCTCCACCTGCGTCTCGTCGGCAACATCACAGGTATGAAAATAAAAGTTTGGATGGGTAAAAGAAGGTTGGTTTCTACCCCATCCTGCAACTTTCACCTCTTTTTCGAGAAGCAATTTGACGATTTCTAGGCCAAGTCCCTTACTTACTCCAGTGACTACGGCTACTTTATTTTTTAATTTCATGGAGATCTAGTTGTTCTTTATAAAGCCAATTCCAACCAAAAAGTTCTCCATTCTTAGTCTTTATCCAAAATTTGGTAGAAATTACCGCTCATGAACTTAGCTTTAGAAAAATATCCTTTCTGAAAAAAATACAAACAACCCATGAAAAAAATACTCCTTCCCTTACTACTTCTCAGCGGCACCGTCATTGGCCAAAGTAAGTTACGGCCAAGCATCGACCAGAAAGCTGCTTCCATCGAAACCAAAGTTATCGACTGGAGGCGTGATATCCACCAGCACCCGGAACTTGGCAACGAAGAAACCCGTACCGCTAAAATGGTTGCCGACCACTTACGTTCCCTAGGAATTGTAGTACAGGAAGGGGTAGCCACCACGGGGGTAGTGGGCATTTTACGTGGAGGAAAGCCCGGACCAATGGTAGCCCTACGTGCTGACATGGACGCCCTACCCGTGACTGAGCGAGTGGACTTGCCTTTCAAATCCAATGTCACTACTACCTACAATGGACAGCAAACAGGGGTAATGCATGCCTGCGGACACGATAGCCACGTGGCCATCTTGATGGGCGTAGCTGAGGTGCTTGCTGGCGTGAAAGCACAGCTAGAAGGCTCCGTTAAATTTATCTTTCAACCTGCCGAAGAAGGAATTTATATCCCTGGCGTCACTTCTTGGGGTGCCAAGCAAATGGTAGCTGAAGGAGTGATGAAAGATGTAGATGCCATCTTTGGCCTTCACATTTCTGCACAAACTGAAGTAGGCAAAATTGGCTACCGCTCTGGCCCAGCGCAAGCAGCAGTGGACAACTTGGAAATTACCGTGCACGGAACCCAGGCACACGGTGCATCTCCTTGGTCAGGAGTAGATCCCATTGTAACTGCTTCCCAAATCGTGACTGGCTTACAAACTATCCTCTCTCGAAGTGTCAATGTGACCCAAAATCCAGCAGTCGTTACCGTAGGAGCCATTCATGGAGGCATTCGCCACAATATCATTCCTGAAAAAGTAGAGATGATCGGCACCATCCGCACCTTTGGTGAGCAGCAGCAGGATCTGGTACACCGACGCATCACCGAAATCGCAACCAACATCGCAGAGAGCGCAGGTGCGCGAGCAGAAGTGAATATCACCAAACTCTATCCTTCTACAGTCAACGACCCTGCCTTGACAGCCAAGATGGTTTCCACGCTAGAAGCTGCTGCAGGCAAGGAGAATGTAAACGTGAATCCACCAGTGACAGGAGCGGAAGATTTTAGCTTCTACCAGCGCGAGAAGCCAGGTTTATTTATCGGTTTGGGAGGGATGAAAAAAGGAGGAGATCCCACCAAAACCCCTTCCCACCATACTCCCGATTTTTACCTGGACGAAAGTGGCTTTGTACTAGGAGTACGAGTGATGAGCTACTTTGTGGTGGATTACATGGGAATGAAGAAGTAAGTAGTTCCAAATTATCTCAAACCCCCATCCCAAATGCAGGAATGGGGTTTTTTGCTTTTTAGACCTCCCAAAGCCACGGAAAACTCATGCATTTACTAAAATCTATTACATTTGTTTGAATTGAATAAGCCCTTGAAATGACCATGAAAAAAATCATCCTTCC
>JAURGC010000154.1 GCA_030833985.1 Algoriphagus sp.
AAGGTAGGGGTTTGCTTATCTTTCAAATGCTGACGCACTACCTTCCAATCTCCAAACCGAATGGCTACTTGACCGCCATATTCAGGATATACCCAGAGCAAAAACTCATGTTTTTCCTGCTTGTCTAGCCCCAGAAGCGTTGGCATAAAACTGATGCCATCGTTATTGGGCTCAAGTTCAAATCCGGTCAGCTCACCGAGGGTTGCCATGACATCGTACTGCGCAGAAAGGTGTTCAGTTTGCAAACCCGACTTTATTTTGGTAGGCCAATTGGCAATTAAGGGGACACGAATTCCTCCTTCATAAACAAATCCTTTTGCTCTACCATACGCTTCACCAAAAACTCCTGAACTCTCAAAATAAGCCCCATCCGTTCCACCGGTATACGTCACCCCATTATCAGAACTAAATAGAATCAACGTATTTTTATCCAGTCCATTTTCCTTGAGGTATGCGACAAGTTTTCCCACATTTTCGTCTAAATAGGAAATCATAGCAGCGTAGCCTGCTCTTGGATTTTGATGCGGAAAATAGCCTTTATCACCTAAATAAGGGGTTTCTTCTCCAAACTTGGCTTTGTAATACTCCACCCAATGCTGCGGTGCTTGGATAGGGTTATGTGGCAATGGAGTAGCCCAATACAAGAAAAAAGGGGCCTCATTCTCTTTTTGATCTCCAATAAATGAGAGCATTTGCTCAAACATAATATCTGGTGCATAGGCCGTCAAGGTGTAATCTTTGTAGCTCAACGGGTCCTCAACAGCTACCCCCTGAGCCAACTTGGTGGAGGGAGCAATCGTATCATTGCCCAAGTAGAACCGTCGCTCGTTGTGATACAAATGTACAGGGTAGTAGGTATGAGCTTGGCGTTGGCAATTGTACCCAAAGAAAAAATCAAATCCCATTTTTGTAGGAATGGCATCTGTATGTGGAGCCCCTAAACCCCATTTTCCCACCATTCCTGTGCGATAGCCCACCTCTTTTAGTTTTTTGGGAAATAAAACAGTCGATGAGGGGATGGGGCGCTGCCCTTCCAAAGTAGAATCCAGGAGGGTTGCTCGGTAATTCCACACATCACCGCGATCGCTCCACTCATCATTTCCTCGAATGTAGGCATGACCAGCATGGGTACCAGTCAGTAGCATGTATCTCGCCGGTGCACAAACTGGTGCCCCTGAATAGTGCTGCGTAAAAATCATTCCATTTTTTGCGAGGGCATCAATATTCGGGGTTTCGATTTTCTGCTGACCGTACACCCCTAATTCCCCGTAGCCAAGGTCGTCTGCAAGAATATAAATGATGTTTGGACGTTCATTTTGACCAATCCCATTCCCTTGAGCAAGGATGGCGAAGGTAATTCCCGCAAAAATTAGACAACTAAAGACTACTTTTTTCATAGTTATTTTTCAATACGCCCAACCTTAATTGAAGGGATTCATTCTATTTTTTTTGAGGCAATCTGGCACCTGTTTCATTCCACCAAGCTTGTAGCGATTCTTTAAGTTGTGTGACTATCTCTGGAAATTGAGCCGCCAAATTGGTCGTTTCTCCGGGGTCATTCGTTAAGGAAAAAAGTTCATCGGGCCGCTCCCCAAAGTAATGAATCAACTTGAAGTCCCCCGAGCGAATGATGGAGTAGGGTACTACATCCGGTCCCCTATAGTGGGGAAAATGCCAAAACAAGTCCCGTGCACCTAGTGTACCCCCTTTCAACACCCCAGCTAAACTTTGCCCATCTAGCCCTTGCTCGCGCGGATCTAATCCCAAGTAGTCCAAGATCGTAGGTACCCAGTCAAATGTTGCTATAGGAAGCGCTGATTGCTTTCCTGCAGCCACCTGCCCAGGCCACTTCACCACTGTAGGTACCCGAATACCCCCTTCGTAGGGATATCCTTTTTGAGACTTTAAAGGATAGTTGTTCGTGATGGGATTTGTAGGATTCCCGATCAACCCGCCATTGTCTGAGGTGAAAATCACTAAAGTTTTGTCAGTCAGCTTCAAGCGATCCAAAGCAGCGAGCACCTTGCCTACATTTTGGTCTAAGTTTTCGACCATCGCAGCATAAATAGGGTTTTTCTGTTTCCCTCCAGCCTTGGCTTTGTATTTTTCAACTAACTCTTGCGGAGCCATGATGGGTGTATGCACGGCATAGGGTGCCCAGTGAATAAAAAATTTATGGGCTTGAGATTGAAGAAAATCCACAATCTCATCCCCTTCCCGGTCTGTTAAATACTCGCCGGGATCCCTTGGTGTCACCCGATCAAAGGCA
This sequence comes from Algoriphagus sp., assembly GCA_030833985.1. GTDB lineage: Bacteria > Bacteroidota > Bacteroidia > Cytophagales > Cyclobacteriaceae > Algoriphagus. The sequence goes on from JAURGC010000154.1 coordinate 2,270, forward strand.
TAAAAAGGCGTGGGGGTAGCTGGTTCGTAAGGATCAAAGTAGCTGGGGGGCTGACCCAGGTCATTGCCTCCAAAGTTGCGGTCAAATCCTTGTTTTTCAGGATAGTTTTCCTCTTCCCCCAGATGCCATTTGCCTACATGGAAGGTCGTATATCCCTGAGCTTTCAATCGCTCTGCTAGGGTAAGCTCTTCCAAGGGAAGAAACCCTTGATTTTTAGGGGTCCGCAGGGGCTGATCCGGATTTTCAGCATATTCTCCTGGCAGACCAGTAGTCCCTACTCCCTGAAATCGGGCATAGATCCAATCGGTAATCCCTATTCGAGCAGGGTACTTCCCCGTCATCAGGGCTGCTCGGGAGGGAGAGCAAATCGCTGCTGCAGCATAAGAATGCGTAAATAGCATCCCTTCTGCTGCCAATCGATCGATAAAGGGCGTTTCGTAAAAATCACTTCCAAATACCCCAATATCTGCCCAACCTAAGTCGTCTACGTGGATTAACAAAATATTGAATTCTTCTTTGGCCTGTCCAAAGGAGCCCCAATACACTCCGAATGAAAGTAGAAAAATTAGGATGGACTTTTTCATCAACTTGAAAGAATTGGCACTCTCAAAATTCCTAGACTGCTTAAATGAAGGTTGAAATTGTATTTTAAAGCCATTTAAATTATCAAAATAAGCCCTATTTCCAAAATAATAATGCAATCCTATCGCACCTTTGCTCCATCCCACTATGCTGAACATGAAAATAATTCGTACTAAGCAGATATTTTGGGTGGCCTAGGATTAAAACCCGCTAAAAGTCGTAGACTCTGAAAGTAACTTTGGCCGAGAAAACAGTTTTTACTCCTCCATTTTATTGCTAACTTTTTATTCAGGATCCTTCATCCATAAAAAATCTGTTTCACCTCTTATTTTATTTTCTTCATCAATGATAGCCCTATGCCAAAGCGATCCACACTTTCAATCCTTCTTGTAGCAGTATCCTTTTCTACACTGGCTCAATCCGGAATCACCAAATTGGATCCAGTGAATTTTTCGCAAGTGACCATTACTGATAATTTTTGGAAACCAAAGCTTGAAAAAATTGCCAATAAAGCTGTTCCAGTAATGATTTATCAAACTGAAGTAGCCACAGGTCGTATCCGAAATTATGAAAAAGTGGCACGCCACCAGAACGAGAAGCACGAAGGCATTTATTACGATGACAGTGATGTGTACAAAGCACTTGAAGCCATAGCTTACTCTCTAAAAAACCAAAGAGATCCTGCAATAGAACAAAAAGCAGATGAATGGATTGCTAAAATTGCTGCTGCGCAGGAGGCAGATGGATACATCAATTCTTTTTATTCGCTCACCGGTCTCGAAAATCGCTGGACGGATATGGAGAAGCATGAGGATTACTGCGCTGGACACTTAATAGAAGCAGGTGTAGCCTATTTTCAAACCACAGGAAAACGAAAATTACTCGATGTGGCCATCAAGATGGCGGATCATATCGACGATACTTTCCGGAAACAAAATCGAGCCTGGGTGTCTGGACATGAGGAAATTGAGCTTGCTTTGGTCAAATTGTATGTCACTACTGGCGATAAAAAATACCTGGAACTATCCGATTGGTTTTTGGAGCAGCGAGGACAGGGCCATGGAAAAGGTGGAATCTGGGACAATCCTCATTGGGGGCCCAAGTATGCGCAGGATGATGTGCCGGTAAAGGAGCAGAAGGAAATTACAGGCCATGCGGTACGAGCGATGTATCTCTACACAGGAGCTGCCGATGTAGCTGCAGCAAAAAACGATTTGGGCTACATGAATGCCATGAAGACAGTTTGGGAGGATGTCGTGTACCGAAATATGTATGTGACAGGAGGGATAGGATCATCGGGAAGTAACGAAGGTTTTTCAATAGATTATGACCTCCCCAATGAAAATGCCTACAGCGAGACCTGCGCATCGGTGGGAATGGTTTTTTGGAATAAGCGAATGAATGCACTGGAAGGCGATTCCAAGTACATTGATGTATTAGAGAGGAGCTTGTACAATGCTGCATTGGATGGGCTAAGCCTAGAAGGAAATCGATTTTTTTATGGTAATCCATTAGCATCCTCAGGGCAGCATACTCGAAGAGATTGGTTTGGCACAGCCTGCTGCCCCTCCAATATTTCCCGGTTGGTGGCTTCGGTGGGCGATTACATTTATGCAAAATCTGAAGACGCCATTTGGGTGAATCTCTTTATTGGAAGCAAAACCAAATTCCAGATGGGTAATGTGGAAGTTCCAGTGGAAATGACCACCAATTATCCGCTTGACGGGGTCATCCACCTGACCCTTACTCCTGAGCAGAAAGCTACCTATTCCTTGAAATTGAGATTACCAGGTTGGGCAAAGGAGGAGCCTGTTCCGGGTGGACTGTACCGATTTACTGGGAAAGGAACGGAAAAATTCACGCTTTTACTCAACGGCAACGTCATTCCCTACTCGGAAGAAAATGGCTATTTGACCATCACTAGAGCTTGGGAAAAGGGGGACCAAATCCAATTTACCTTGCCGATGGAAGTGCGGAAGTTAGTTGCGCGGCAAGAGGTCACTGCCAATGAAAATCGAATCGCAATTCAGCGAGGTCCTTTGGTTTATTGTGTGGAAGGAGCAGATAACAATGGGAAAGCATGGAATATGGTGATTCCAGAAAATGCCACTTTTACTACTTTTCAACACCAGGTTTTGGATGAAAAAGTAATGGCTATCCAGGCAGAAATGAAGGTGATGTCGGGCTCGGAAGATGGAACAAATCTGCGATCCGAAACCAAAAAAATAACTGCGATCCCGTATTATACCTGGGCCAATCGCGGGCAAAATGAAATGCAAGTTTGGCTTCCTACAAAAATTCAAGAAGTGAAAATCATTCGATAAAACTGGAAATTACCAGAACTAGAATAAGGCCTTCGTATCGCTTGAAATTTTATTCGGTAAGTGAGCAGCAAAAGTTGGTGACTTAATCCAATCGGGAGCTGTACACTCGTCACTCACTACAGTTGCTTTGTGGTACAACTTTAAATTTTCCGCATTACGTTTATTAGGATATTTCCGGATCACAAACCGCTTGCTTGACTATTTTTACCCCTTTGAAGGATTCGCTTTTCTCTAATCTTTTC
>JAURGC010000030.1 GCA_030833985.1 Algoriphagus sp.
AATCACCTTCGAAAATGGTCAGGTAGTACAGAATAATTTTGATACTTACCAAATCATACGCATGCCTCAATCTCCTAAAAAGATCCATGTGCATATTTTACCTAGTACCGAAAAACCTACAGGGGTGGGTGAGCCACCTGTGCCACCCTACCTGCCTGCATTGGCAAATGCCATCTTTAAAATGAATGGGAAGAGGATCTACGAATTGCCTTTTAATGTCTAAATTCCAGTTTACAGCAGGTGGAAAGTAGTTTAAAAAGCTCATTTCATTAAAAAACCCTGATTTCTGCATAGGGATCATTTTTACTGAATTGCAGGCTGGTTTTCGGTTAGATTTAACATTCTTAGTTTAAGGCTTGCATTCCCAGGATCAGAGCAAAGCTAGCTTCCATTTTATTGGGCAGTGAGGTTTTTGGGTGGATTAAAACTAAGAAAGAGGTCATTTTTGCCAAGGTGCCTCTCCCCTCTCACTATAATTGCTCACTGGACTATACTTTTCCACTTGAGAGTCCCTCCTGTGGTTCTCATGCTACGTACTAGTGATAAGCCCAATTTGTGTAAAAGAAGAAATGAAATACAAATTATTCCAAATCTAATTTCTTGCTCATAAATTCAATAAAATAAGGCCAATTGGGACCAGTTACATGTCCTTTCGGATGTAATCGAAATCCAATTTCTCCCAAATCAATTAATTCTTCAACCGCCGGGAAGGCAGAAGTGCCTATGCCAATTTTTCCCAAAAGTTGATACACAGGTTCCGCAGCAGCTGCAGCCATAAACATACCCTTAGGATCTGTCCAATTGTCTCCATTAGCACCTACTCCAATAAAAAATGGTCTTGGAGCTATCAAGCTAATTAAACTATGAGCATCAATAGGCAAGTCATCCCATCCTTTGGGCCCGGCATAATTTAAAAAGCTCCCTGACATCCAATGGTACAAACCTGGTCCTGCTATATTTTCTACTATTTCGCCAAAGTCTCTACGATGTAGTTTTAATCCCCCTTCTCCCGAAGAAGCGATGTAAGCAATCGCAAACCTGGAATCGTAAGCCATGGTAACTGCTGCTGCTTTACCAAATCTTGAATGCCCCATAATTGCAACTTTTTCAGCATTAATCTGAGGAATCGTTTCCATCAAATCCAAGGCCTTAGAAGCACCCCAACCCCAGGCCTTAAGTGTCCCCCAATCTGAAGGTGACCGACGTTTGCCTTGATTAATCAAACCAATAATCCCCTCTGTAAGCCCAGCACCATTGTCTGCTTGGTAACTTGTAGGTATAATAACTGCCGCTCCCCAGCCCTTAGCAATTACTTGTTCCTTCCATGAAATTTCATTGCTTGGAGGTGGATTAAATCCAGGAGGAAATACAAAAGCAAATTCCATCACTATAGGTACCGGTTGTGCTTGTAGCGCAGGCAGGGTAATGGTTAAATCAATAGTTACAGAAATTGAAGGATAAGTATCATTTGCTACTTGACCACTATAGGTCAATACATTTACATCGTAATTCCCTAATTTTTCTGGGTTTGATTTTAGAAGAACCCAGTTTACAGCAGGCAGGTTTTTGGGAGTTATGCCATAAATTTCCTCATTAAAAAGATATTCTATCTCAGGGCGTCGAAGGGTTATCCATTGCTTAGGAGTGCTAACTTTCTCTCCACTTTTTAGAGTCAAGAGATCAGGTAAATTAGGAAATGGATTTGCTTCAGATTCCTCGTAATTTGCAGGGTTTATACCATTTGGATTTCCGCTTCTTCCTGGTCTTAACTCTTTAATGCTTAACTGATGCAGCATGTACGCATGGTCTGCTTTGCTTTTTCGCACAGTTTGGGCAATTAAACTGTCTTGTTCCGGAGTACGTTGTTGTGCACCGACAAGGATTGGCACAAAAAGAAATACGAAAAACAGGTAATTATTCATTGGTCAACAGCTTTATTTCTTCTTAATTTATGGAAATGAATCTACATTCAAATATGACCTGCTTTAATTCGAGTTCAATTCCACAACTAACCGATTATTAGTTAATTAATCTAACTAATTACTTTTTGTATCGGGAAGTAAATAAAAAATACCCGACAATCCACACTGCTTCAACTGATAAAATTTATAGTATTTACCGCAAACAACTTGGGAAAATTGGTTGCTTTTAGGTAGATCTAGTGAATTCAATTAGAAATTACTACTTATTCCAAGTCATTTGGATTTTTTTAGCTCTCCAGATAAGGTTTTTTCCTTTTTTGAAGAATAATTAAACGCTTGCAGTACTCATTTAAGGCGTTCCTAAATCTCTCTTTCTTTTTGAATCTTCTTCACGCACCTTTTGCTCCGCCTCAGCGCGACTAGTTAGTCCTTTGCTTGTGATGTCACTACCGCCTGAAGTAACAGAACCACTTTTATAACGATCTCTTGGTATTTTACCCCAATCGTTAACCGCTGCGGCTTCTTTATAGGCATCCAATTCAGGAATTACGGGGAACCAATTAACACGGAAATTTGCATTACCTGCGGTGGACATCTCTACTGCCCACTTTTCAACGCTATTGTAGACGCTATCTAAGCGATCTCCTCCAAGACCAACATAACCGTGGTATTTCTTTCCAGCGGTTTCTTCTGTGGCCCATTCTGCATATGCTTTTGATATCGAACCCCAAATAGACATGTCCACGCCTTCAGGAATTTGAGTGTCATCAAAAATTCCACCTAATGTAGAACCTTCCAAAGAGGCTAACCCGCTATTTTTTGCTGCAACTTTCGCTGGATTTCCTGACCAAAATGCAAAACCATTGGCTGCTAATTTTTTCGCAGTTTTACTTTGCTTGGTAAGATCCTTTAGTTCGTTGGCAAAGGACTCTGCTAACTTGAGGGCTGCTTTAAATTCTGGTGTAGCACCAGTAGCTACTTCTTTGACACCTGATGATGATTCTTTGTATCTATCACCCTTAGTTGCCAGTTCTTTATCCCAGGATGGCCTACCAGCCGCACTACGTACTTGATCCATCGCTGGTTTTGTAACCACTAAGGTTGCCACCAATTTATCATACACCAACAATGCTGTATCTTCTACTTTTCTAGCCGCTCCCCCATAGGTAAGCCAATTTACATCCTTAAACATTTCTATAAAATGCGCCTTAAATACTTCTCTTGCTGCAGCCTCTTCTTGAGGGGATCTTTGCCTTTGAATTACTTCTTTTCTCTGGATTTGTTTACTGCCGGAGAAATTGCCTTCGGAAGAATTTCCTTGTGCAATCTCTGAATGCGAATTGGTTAAAGTGAGTGCCTTATTTCCCATCAAATCTGCCTCCTTCTCCAAACTTGCATCATCGTTAATATTGATTTTTCCTTTCAGCTGCAGGGTAGGCTTGACACGCCCTTCTTTTTGCTGAACTATATGTCCGAGTTCATGCGGGAGGTGCTTATCTTGACCCGGTCCCAAGTGAATATCCGTGCCTTGAGCAAATGCATGGGCTTGAAGTTGGGCAGGCTTGTCTGAGTTGCGATGTACCTTAACATCGTTAAGTGACACTCCTGAAATGGATTCCATCCCTGATTTTAGGTCATCAGGCAGCCCTGTTTTATTTTCTTCCCGTTGAACTATAGGGGATTGTTTAGAGGACATTCTGGAATAACTCTTTGCTTGCAGTTGAGCTATTTTAGATGAGCTAGTTAATAGGGTAGCTTTTGATTGAAGTTGCGTAATTCGATTTCTATTTCCATGATCGTCTGCCGCGGCTTGAAGTTGAACAAGTTGAAAAGTACTCACTCTGCTGTCTATATACTCCATTTCCCCTTGACTCAATCCTTCTTCAGGAGATTGAACCAGAGTGTCTGTTTTATTTTTTTGCTTGGTAGAAGACTTAAAATCGCTCATTAATTAAATGAAAATATAGGTGTTAAATTTCCCATTTTTAAACCTTATCTATTGAAATTAAGCTATTTAAAAAATATTTCAAAACAAATCCATACTAAAAAAGAATGCCTTTTTATTTTTCTAAATACTGCAAGTGCATTATTTACTAAAATAGGAAGGTAGGAAAATTTTATTTTCTTCTTTTATCCCCGTATTTGACCGAATTCCAAATATCTTTTGGAATTGTGCCCTTTTTTCGTGGTATTTCAACATCGATTATATAATCTTCAAATTCAAACTACCTATGGATTTTTCAAAATACTCTAAACTATCCCTTATTTTACTTTTAGCCCTAAGCCTATTTTCCTGCGAGTCTAGCGATGATCCTACCCTCAAGCCTGAAGAAAATAGATTTACCAAAGTTGTCCTTGCTAATGGCATGGACGAGCCTATGGAAATGACATTTTTACCTGATAATCGAGTATTGATTGTTGAACGTAAAGGAGGGGTGAAAATCATCAATGAAATTACGGGTGAAATTACTCTAGTAGCCACTATCCCTGTCAATACAAAATATACTAACAAAGCAGGTGCTGTCAGAGAAGCTGAAGAGGGGTTAATGGGGGTCATTGCCCACCCAGATTATGTTACCAACCATTGGATATACCTATACTATGCGGATCCAACAGATTCCAAGCACGTACTTGCGCGATGGGAACTTGTGGGAAATGAATTAATTGAATCCTCAAAAAAAATAGTATTAGAAGTGCCTACCCAGCGCGAAGAATGCTGCCATACAGGAGGAGGAATGGTATTTGATGCGGAAGGCAATCTTTACCTCACGGTAGGGAACAATACTGTTAATCCTAGAGAAGGATCTTCCAATTTGGATGAGCGGCCAGGCATGGAAAATGCAGATGACCAACGGGCTCCAGGAAATACCAATGATTTAAGAGGGAAAATACTGCGCATTCACCCAGAATCAGACGGGACTTATTCCATACCAGAAGGCAACTTATTTCCTCCAGGAACAGCTAAAACTCGACCAGAGATCTACACGATGGGACATAGAAACCCATGGAGACCTACATTAGATTCAAAAACTGGCTACCTCTATTGGGGAGAGGTAGGTCCTGATGCCTCTGTTGATTCTATTTGGGGTCCAAAAGGATACGATGAATTTAACCAAGCAAAAGGTCCCGGATTTTTTGGATGGCCTTTTTTCATTGGAGCAAACTTCCCTTATAACAGACACAATCATGCCGACAGTAGCTATGGAGCACCCTACGACGTTACCAATCCAGTAAATGAATCGGTAAACAATACCGGCTTACGTGAACTTCCAAAGCCAGTAGTACCAGCCATGATTTATTATCCCTACGGAACCTCAGAGATATTCCCAGAATTAGGTAGCTCAGGCAGAAGTGCAACGGGAGGACCTGTATTTCGTAAGGCTGATTTTGAGAAAACTGCCCCTTATGTTTTTCCAGCCTATTACGAAGGCAAGTGGCTGATTGTAGACTTTATGAGAGGCTGGATTTTTGCTGTGACCATGGATGAAAATGGGGACTATAAAAGTATGGAGCGATTTTTACCCAATGAAACCTTTAGTTCTGCCATTGATATGGATTTTGGTCCCGATGGCTCCCTCTACATTTTGGAATATGGATCTGCTTGGTTTCGAGGAAATGCGAATAGCCGCTTGGTAAAAATCCAATTCAACAAAGGAAATAGAAAACCCAACGTAAAAGCTTCTGCTGACAAATTAGCTGGAGCTGTACCCTTGGTTGTAAATTTATCTGCTGACGGAAGTACTGATTTCGATTCTTATGACCAAGGAAAATTAACCTACGAATGGAAAATCACGAAGGGGTCTGATTTCAATCAAACCTTAAAAGAAGCTAATCCTGAATTTACTTTTACAGATCCAGGAACATACCTAGTTACGCTTACAGTCACCGACACCAAAGGAGAAAATAATTTTGCTTCATTTGAAATTGTTGCCGGAAATGAACCTCCTTCAGTGGTGATTGATATAAATGGCCTCAATAGAAGTTTTTGGTTTGGGGACAGCGAGTTAAATTACGCTGTTTCTGTAAGCGACAACGAAGATGGAAGCACTGAAAATGGTGAAATTAATGAACAAATTGTCGCCATTACCTTCGATTATGTGCCTGCTGGTTTTGATCCAATTGAAATTGCGTCCAAACAAGTTGGTGTAGAAAGTTCCGCCCAATTAAGTCTTGGAAAAACATTAATTGAGTCGTCTGATTGCAAGTCTTGTCACCAATACACTGAAAAATCAATTGGCCCCTCCTACCAAGCTGTGGCTGAAAAATATGAGAATACAGAAGCTAATACAGCTTATTTGGTATCCAAAATAATCAAAGGTGGATCGGGAGTATGGGGGGATCATGGAATGAGCGCACACCCTTCCCTTAGTGAAGCAGATGCTGAGCGAATGGTAAATTATATTTTGGCTTTAAATGAGGTGCAAGCTACCATTCCTTCCCTACCCCTACGTGGAAAAGTAAGCACAAAAATCCCAGAAGGTGAAATTGGTCAAGGAAGTTTCTTATTGAGAGCTGCTTATACGGATAAAGGAGGTTCAGCAATTGGTTCCTTAAATGGAATTGATTTTATAGTCTTAAAATCACCCTTTGTCGATCCACAAACATCTATCGATCGAAAAGGAGTTCAATTATTAACCACTCCAAATATAAACTTCTTAGTTGCAGGTGATCAATCCCACTTTGCATTAGATGGTATTGATTTGACCTCCATTACTCAAATTGACGTTTTGGCGGCAATCAACCAAAGAAATGGAGGTATTGGTGGATCTGTAGAAGTAAGAATTGGTTCTCCACAAGGAGAGTTATTAGGTAAATCTGAAAAAATTGGAAGAAAAGAAGGTGGTGGGTTTAGGCCTCCACAAGGAGTAAATTTTATAGATTGGAGACGTCAGAATGCCATAAGAGCAAGTATCAAAATAAAACCTACCAATGGGCTTCAAAAAATCTACTTTATCTTTACTAATTCAGAAGCTGGTACAGAACAGGTACTTATGAGCATTCAAGAAATTGAATTTAAAAAATAAGATGAGAGAGGTATGAAAAAATATTTAACTCTAGGGATATTCCTATTTATTGGATTACAGCTCCAACTCCAAGCCCAAACTTTCACTGAATTTGATCAATACCTCTTCAAGGAAGTACAGGATGGAAGACTAGTTGGCGTACACGGCATGGTTTTTCAAGATGGTCAACTCGTTTACAACCAAACCTACGGGCTCCGTGACCGTGAATCCAAGGATACGCTTCGCGGAAATGAACTCTATTTCATCCAATCGATGACCAAACCCATCGTTTCGGTGGCTTTAATGACACTTTATGACGAAGGGAAGTTTAAACTAGATGATCCAGTCTCCAAATACCTTCCCGAGTATGCCAACTTGCAAGTTGCCAATGACCCTACAATAGGCTCCTCAGCTGGAACCCATCCTGCCCCCTCTTCCATTACTATTAGACAAATCCTCAGCCATACTGCAGGCATGAGTCATGGCATCGCTTCAATTGCTATTGATAAGGAGATATGGAATGGAATTATCCTCAATGGGAACCTCAAAACACTGGCACAACGAACCGAAGCACTTGCCAAAATACCCCTAGCTTTTGATCCAGGTAGCAAGTGGAACTATTCTTTTTCCCCAGATGTAGTAGGTCGCCTAGTAGAAGTACTTTCAGGGAAAAATCTAGATCAGTACCTTCAGGAGCGCATCTTTGATCCGCTGCAAATGAACAACAGTGGATACAACCTATCGGAAGCTCAAAGCCAACGCGTAAAGACAGTCTATGCTTATAGCCCTGATTCGATTTTAACCCGTTCTTGGGGACAACCTAATCCTAGTGGAAACACATTATTTGCTGGAGTAAATGCACTATTTACTTCCGCTTCAGATTACCTTCGCTTTGGAGAAATGATACTCAACCAAGGAGAATGGAAAGGTAATCGCATTCTCAGGCCTGAAACAGTGGCATTGATGACTCAAGATCAGACGAAAGGTGTGCAACGATTGGGCACCAACGATCCCTTTACTCCTCTTGGGAATGGCATTGTATCCGATACACTAGGTACCCTCAACCTAGAACCAGGTCATGGATTTGGATTGGGGTTTGCTATTGTGCAAGAACCAGAAATGGCCAATCGTCCCGAAGCAGCCAAAGGAGAAATTTTCTGGTCCGGTGCCAACTCCACCCACTTTTTTATAAATTTTGAAAAGAAGCTAGTTGCAGTATTTATGACGCAAGTGGCCTCAATAGGTAGTCCCAATCCCTACGGCTTTTACTTTGGAAATGAAATGCGAAATTCAGTGTATAAAGGACTGAAATAAAATAGGTTAAATCATTCCAAGAGCTAGATATTACCACCCCAAATCTTCCTGTTTTTTGAAACCAACTTTCAAAAAATAGAAACTAACAACGGAATTTTATTCGGTTTAGCCATTGGATGTACTATCTTTAAGGAGCGATTGGGTATTTATAATATTGGACCCCATCGTACATCCTCCTAAACCAACAGCAGGCCTAGAATGAATGTATTAGTCATAGATATCGGTGGTTCTAACATTAAAATCCTTGCCACAGGACAGCCTGATCGAATCAAAATTCCTTCTGGAGCAGATTTCACTCCAAATCAACTTGTAGCCTTAGTTCAAAATGCCACGAATGAAGCAAGTTGGAAATTTGATGTCGTTACTGTGGGTTTCCCAGGGATGGTTAAAAATGGAAAAATAGTTTCAGACCCCGTTAATCTTGGCATTGGATGGATGGGATTTGATTTTGAAAAAGCATTTGGATGCCCGGTAAAAGTCATCAATGATGCTGCCATGCAGGCGTTGGGAAGTTACGAAGGTGGAAAACTTTTGTTTATGGGCTTTGGCACTGGATTGGGTACCGCCATGATTTACGAACACCTGATTCTACCCCTAGAAGGTGGGCATCTACCCTTTAAAAAAGGCACCTTTGAAACTCATGTAGGCAATGCCAATCTCCTACATCTTGGAAAGAAACAATGGAAGGAACTGGTTATTGAAACCATCGAACGCTTTCAAAACTGCTTTCAACCAGATGAAATTGTGCTTGGGGGAGGTAACTCCAAATTTCTAGAAGAACTTCCCGCCAATTGCAGGCTAGGATCCAATAAAAATGCCTTTGCTGGTGGATTTAAATTGTGGGAAAAGGAGTATCGATTTTAATTTGCCACACTTTATTGACTTCCTTTTTTTTTTAAATTGTTTTTTTCCGCACCAATTCTCCCACTACCTCCAATATGGCTCAAGTAAATTCTGATGCGCTGGTATTTTATGGAGCTACCGGCGATTTGGCCTTCAAAAAAATATTCCCTGCCCTCTTTCAAATGATCAAGCGAGGTCACTTAAATGTCCCCATTATTGGGGTCGCAAGAGGGGATTTCAATCTTGAAAAATTACAGGGGAGGGCCAAAGAAAGCATTCAGCGCCATGCAAACTTTGATGATGAAACATTTGAAAAATTCTTAGCGCTATTGGCATTTGTGGGTGGAGATTACACTGATCCTCAAACTTTTCTCCGTGTTCGTGAGGCCTTGGGTGCAGCAAAGCATCCCACCCACTACTTGGCTATCCCGCCCATCCTGTTTCCAAGTATTATCGCCCAACTTGAGCAATCGGGTTGCGCAAAAGGAGCTCGAGTAATCGTTGAAAAACCTTTTGGTACAGATTATTCAAGCGCACTTAATTTGAATAAGTTATTGCTATCCAAGTTCTCAGAAAGTTCTGTGTACCGAATCGATCATTACCTAGGTAAAAGACCGGTCAATAACCTAGTCTTTTTTCGATTTGTGAATTCACTCTTGGAGCCCGTATGGAACAAGAAACACATTGAATCCATGCAAATCACCATGGCGGAAGACTTCGGTATTCAAAGTAGAGGGGCATTTTACGATGTGACTGGCACTATCCGGGATGTGATTCAAAACCACCTCTTTCAAATCCTTTGCAACCTTACTATGGAGCCACCCCAAACCTTGGATAGTGAATCCATTCGAGATGAAAAAGTAAAAGTATTAAAATCCATATCCCCTCTAAGAGCCCAAGACGTAGTTCGAGGCCAATACCAAGGCTACCTTCAGGAAAAAGCTGTCAGCAAAGATTCCAAGACAGAAACTTTTGCAGCCATGCGACTCCATATCAATTCCCCACGCTGGGATGGAGTTCCCTTTTTTATTCGTGCAGGTAAGCAACTACCTGTCACTTGTACCGAGATCTTGGTGCGCTTTAAACACCTTCCTTCAGCGTATTCTTCTATAGCATCCAAACCCAACCATATTCGTTTTCGGATAAGTCCAGATGTTACTGTCGCATTCGGCATGCTGATCATGGCACCCGAGGAAGACATGGCCTCGGTGCTTTCTGAGGTACAAGGGAACCCTACGCCCTTTCCCAAAGAAAAAGACGCTTACGAACGTGTATTAACCGATGCGATGGCAGGAGATCCCACCCATTTTGCTCGACAAGATTATGTGGAAGAGGCTTGGAAATTGGTAGATGACTACTTGCATGCAGATTCTCCAGTATTTGACTATATTCCAGGAACATGGGGCCCAGAGGAAGTAAACGAGTTGATTTGCCCTCCCGGTGGATGGAACAACCCTACTCTGCAGAAAAAATAAGTATGAAGATTGAAATTTTTCCATCAGCAGATCAGGTGGCAGAAAAAGCAGCTGCCTATTTAGAGCAGCTCATTCGAGAAACGCTGACCCACAAAAAAACATTTTCCTTGGCAATCAGCGGAGGCCGTACCCCTTGGGATATGCTAAAAATTTTATCCAAAGCCTCCCTACCCTGGTCGCGTATCAATCTATTCCAGGTGGATGAACGCATAGCTCCAGATGCACACAAAGACAGAAACTTGACCCAACTCTTTCAAGCCATTGAAGGTAGTCCTATGGCCAACCAAGTGGCGGTTTTTCCGATGCCTGTGATGGCAGAAGACTTGGATGTGGGATCCAAAGCGTATGCTCAACTTATCAAAGAAATCACGGAAGACGAAGGTCTGGACCTGATCCATTTAGGTTTGGGTAGTGATGGACATACCGCCTCCTTAGTTCCCGGAGATAAAGTATTGGAGGTACAGGATCGAGATGTGGCCTATACTAAAGAACTTTACCAAGGTAGAATTCGAATGACCCTAACCTATCCCCTATTAAATTCAGCAAAGAAAATTCTTTGGATCGTAACCGGGGCCGAAAAAAAGGAAATGGTACAACGCTTGTTAAATCAAGATTCCAGTATCCCTGCAGGTGCTGTGAATCAAACCAATGCTTTGCTCATGGTTGATGAAATGGCTTTAGGAATCGGATTGGATTGATTCCAAACTTTGGCGTGTATTATACCTAAGAAACTTCCAAACTTTTGAAAAAATCCATACTTCCATTCACCGCAAATGAATTAGGGCCTAGTTCCTTGAGGTGTTTTTTTTATATTTCAGAAAATTCGGTTCATGCATATTCTTTTTAACCAGGCCCAACAACGTCCCCAATCTGTAGCCATCCTTGATACCCAAGGAGCACATACCTACGAAAGTCTTTGGACAAAAAGCTCCCAAATCGCCCTTCAACTGCTCGAAGGCAGATCTGATTTGGAACAAGAACGTGTTGCTTTTATGGTATCCCCAGGGCTCAATTACGTTGCCACAATTTGGGGTATTTGGAAAGCAGGAGGGATTGCTGTCCCTTTATGTCTCAGTTACCCCCTACCTTCTCTAGCCTACGTGATTGAGGATACTCAAGCTACAGCAATAGTACTAGAGCCCGATTACCTAAATCTGTTAAGTAGGTATGCAGTTGATAATAAGATTCCTCTTTACCTAGTGGAAGAACTACAAGTAGGGCCGGTAACTGATTCTTTGCCTAAAATAGCCTTAGATCGTGGGGCATTGATTTTATATACTTCCGGTACGACGAGTTTGCCAAAAGGAGTCCTCTCCACACATGCCAACCTTGAAGCTCAGATTAGTACTTTGATCAAAGCTTGGAAGTGGACTTCAAACGACCATACCCTCTGCTTACTTCCCTTGCATCATGTACATGGATTAATTAATGTAGTCTCCTGTGCACTTTCAGCAGGGGCAATACTACAGTTTCTCAATCCCTTTCAAGCTGAAACTGTATTCTCAATTTTCTTAGAAAAGAGGGTGAACGTGTTTATGGCTGTTCCTACCATTTATTTCAAACTCATTTCTGAATTTGACTCCTATTCAGAAAAGAAGAAAATCGAGCTTAGCGACCGTATGAAAAACTTCAGACTGATGGTTTCTGGATCTGCAGCGCTTCCCGTTTCGGTAATGAATCAATGGGAAAAAATTTCTGGACATAGATTATTGGAGCGCTATGGAATGACTGAAATCGGCATGGCTATCAGCAATCCCTACCAGGGAGAACGTCGTGCAGGACACATTGGTAAACCTTTGCCTAGTGTTGAGGTTCGCTTAGTCGATGAGAAGGATCAACAAGTAAATTCAGGCCTTCCTGGGGAGATACAAATCAAAGGGCCAGGCGTTTTTACCAAGTATTGGGGGAAGGAAGAAGCAACCAAAAAGGCCTTTACTCAAGACGGTTGGTTTAAAACAGGTGATATTGCACTCGTGGAGGACGAGTATTACCGGATTTTGGGTAGAGACTCTATCGACATTATCAAATCTGGAGGCTATAAAATCTCTGCGTTGGAAATTGAAGAAATCCTCAGAAATCATAATTTAATCAAAGACTGTGCGGTAATTGGCATTCCCAATGAAGAATGGGGAGAATTGGTAGCAGCAGTTTTGGTTGGTGAAAAAGAACTGGATCTCAAGGAATTGAAAGATTGGTTGAAAGATCGTTTACCAAACTACAAGTCGCCAAAAATTTACCAGATAGTAACAGATCTACCCCGGAATGCGATGGGAAAAGTGGTCAAAAATGAATTGAAATCGATATTTTCCACTACAATCTCCAGAAAAACAAAATGATTAAAGGACTTGCCTTACTTGCTTTCTGCTTCCTACTAGGAATGTGGTGTGGCGCATTACTTGGTACTTGGCTCGGGATTGATGCCAATGTAGGAGGCGTAGGATTTGCAATGATCTTTTTACTATTCAGCAAAGAGTACGTGATGAGAAAAGGTGCTTGGGATGAGGAATTTGCTTTTGGATTGGGATTCTGGAACAAACTCTACATCCCCATTGTAATTGCGATGGCCGCTAGTTTAAACGTGAAATCAGCCCTGTCCTCTGGAATTTTAGCATTATTGGCAGGAATCTTACCTGTATTCATAGCATTTGGTCTGATAAGAATCCTCCTTAAAAAGTTAAAGACCAACCTATGAAGGAACTCGAAGTTATACTGGACAAAAATGGGTTGATCGTGGCTTTCTTCTTTGTAGGTCTCCTTACTTGGGCTACAGATTTAATTTCCAAAAAAGCTTTCAATGGGCGTGTTCCTGGGTCAGCACTTGCCATTGGTTTGGGATTGATCTTGGGCTATGTAGGTGGACTTTTTTCTGAAGGTGAAAATGGGCTTGCAGACCTCTCCTACTTTAAAGGTTTGACAGTGTTAGGAGGTTCTTTGTTTCGTGACTTTGCCATCGTAGCCACAGCCACAGGGGCAAGTTTTCTGTTAATTCGAAAAAGTGGATTACTCGGATTAGTTTCCTTAGTCTTAGGAATTGGATTATTCTTTTTTCTAGGAGCCTCTTTAGCGTGGGCTATGGGTTACCGAGACGTAGTGAGTCTTTGTACCATCGGTGCAGGAGCTTGTACTTACATCGTTGGTCCTGTCACTGGAGGTGCCTTGGGGGCATCCTCGGAAGTCATTGCTTTGAGCATAGGCACCGGAGTCGTCAAAACCATTGCAGTGACCATTTTTACACCCATGATGGCAAAATGGATCGGATTGGATTCTCCTGGTGCTGCGATGGCCTACGGAGGCATCATGGGCACCTCAAGTGGTGTCGCGGCGGGATTGGCTGCCACCGATCCTCAACTGGTTCCTTATGGCTCAGTTACAGCCACTTTCTATACGGGCTTGGGTTGCTTGATTTGCCCATCTTTATTTTATCTTGTGCTTTCGACTCTTTTGAGCTAATAAATTACGTTTAAAATGATGAAACTGAATCCCTTTCCTACTCAATTGGTTGTAGCCTTAATCCTACTACTAAACTTGAATGCTTGCCAAAATCCTAAACCCATGGAGAAGCAAGCAGGCTCCACCTTGGCTATTTCGGAAATCGAGCAAGAAATCAAAAACTACATTTCAATCACCACTCAGAAAAATGAGGGCTTTTTTCCTGTAAAAGACGAAAACCATGACCTCAAAATGAAGTTGGTTCGTGTCCATACCGAATACCTATCTAACTTGGGTCCAAATAGCCACTTTGCTTGTGTGGATTTGGTTGACGAAAGTGGAGACGTCTACGACGTGGACTTTTTTATGGAGGGTACTCCAGGGGAGATGAATATCACGCAAACTTCAGTACATAAATTGAATGGAAAGCCATATTACAGTTGGAAACAAAACAGCGATAAGACTTGGTTCAAAATGCCTCTAGCCCAATCAGATAACACACTACTAGGCGTTAAAGAAGGAAAAGATAGTTTTGAATTTTACTATGACATCACTTTACCGACCCTTACCGAAAAAGCGGAAATATGGGTTCCATTAGCACTTTCAGATGCATTTCAGGAAGTTGAAATTTTAGAAAAAAAATTACCTGCGGAAGCGAAAGTATTGAAGGACAAAGCAAACACCAATGAAGTCCTTTATTTGAGCCTAGGCCCAGAACACAGTGGGCAAAAGATTTCTATTTCTTATTCCGTTAGACGAAGTGAAAAAGGACCTTATGCTGAAGCATTGGCGAATCCGGCTGCCTATTTGATGGCGAATAAATTGATGCCGGTGGGCGGTCGCTTTGAAGAGATTGCCAAAGAAGCTTTGGGAGAAAAAATCAAGGATTCCCACTTAATTCAAGCTCGCAGGCTATACGACTACATTATCGAAACAATGCGTTACATGAAATTCGGAGACTTTGGGCGTGGAGATTCCAATTATGCATGTGATTCCAAAACTGGCAATTGCTCAGAGTTTCACTCCTACTTCATTTCTTTGGCTCGATCAGTGGGTATACCAGCACGTTTTGCCATAGGAGCTTCCATTCCTTCGGATCGTAACGAAGGAGGAATGGATGGGTATCATTGTTGGGCTGAGTTTTACGCCGATGGCAAATGGTGGCCTGTTGATATCAGTGAAGCAAATAAATACACCGCATTGGCGACTTATTACTTTGGGAGGCATCCTGCCAACCGTATTGAATTTACCCGCGGAAGAGATCTCGAATTAAATCCAGGTCCGTCATCAGGTCCAATAAATTTTTTAGTGTACCCTTATTTAGAAATGGGTGGTAAAGAAATCAAAGCCCCAACCACCTTCACTTTTGAACGTAAATCTTAAAAAATAAAAAAAGAGCCTTTCGGCTCTTTTTTAAATTTAGTTACCTGAAGTTGAGTCTTTTGCTGGATGTTCTCCTCCTTCGGGATGTTCTCCTCCTTCAGGATGCTCAGCCGCTTGTTCTGTCGTGGTCGAATCAGTTGTCTCCGTAGATTCTTCCTTTTTACCACCACAAGCGGTAAGTAAAGTGACAGAAAAGAAAGCTACAAGTAGCAAACTAGCGAATGTAAATTTTACTTTTTTCATAAGTGGGACGGTTTATATAGAACCAATTTATGCATTCAATAATTAAAAAATAAAAATTAACCTAAAAACTTTATCGAAGATGAGGCCCATTTGTTTCTTTTAGGTGATTTCTCCTTGTCCAAATAACCAAAAAAAGTTACACGGATGACTGACTCAAAGGGGAAATGAATAGTAGTCAAAAATTAATTAATTACATTTTTATGGATATTCCTATGAATCTCCTTTACATTTGACCCAAGATCGAATGAAATGAGCTACTCTGGGCTATTTAAAAATCCGGACAAACAAATTTTGGCCCTTCAGTGGGTAAAAAAAACAAACAGCCTTATCCGGGTAATTTTTACCTTATTGATTTTCCTAGTTTGGATTTTGGATTTAGGTTTTCCTGACCAGGCAATTTTTCCAATTCATTCCCTGCTCTATGGGATTGCATTGCTGGTATTGGGACTAAATTATCTCTTCCGTTTAATTTTTAATTTTAAAAATTCAGGTAAAGGAAGAAAGCAATTAGAAATTATTCTAACCCTATTGCTTCCTATTACTGCGGCTATCCAATTTGGGCTACTGGAGAATTTGGATTGGATTCAAGACTACGAATCGCTCCTAATCAATATTTTAATTTTCTTACTTTTTTTTATTGAGCTTAGCCGATTGAGTCTTGGGGTCAATAAAATGTCCCTACACCCCGCGTTAATATTCATTCTTAGTTTCTTATTTGTCATTGGAATTGGCACACTCCTACTCAAACTACCAAACGCTACTGTTCAGGGAATTAGTTGGATAGATGCTTTTTTTACGGCTACCTCTGCGGTATGTGTGACCGGGTTAATTGTTGTAGACACCGCTACCGCATTTACAGGACTGGGACAAACCATCCTACTTATCCTGTTTCAATTGGGCGGTTTGGGTGTAATGACCTTTACGAGTTTCTTTGGTTTCTTTTTTAAAGGGGGACAATCTCTTCAAAGCCAGCTGTTTATTAAAGATTACATCAACGAAGATAATATTGGAAAAATTGGCTCTACTTTAATAAAGATCATCCTTTTTACAATCATTTTTGAATTAGTCATAGGAGTTGCAGTCTACTTTTTGATTGATGGGAGTCTTTTTACATCTACTGCGGACAGACTCTTCTTTTCTTTTTTTCATTCCGTTTCTGCATTTTGCAATGCAGGGTTTTCAACATTAAGTAATGGACTGTATGAGATTGGCTTTCAAACCGCCTATCATGTGCATCTTGTATTGGCTATTTCCATCATTGTAGGTGGCATAGGATTTCCTGTAATTGTTTCTTACGCCCAAATGGCAAAACGTGTAATTGGAAATTGGGTAAATGTTTGGACCAGTAAAGATTCGTTTTATCACCATACCCCTAGAGTGTTTAACATCAATACTCGTTTAACTACCACAAGTACGTTTATCTTATTAACGCTAGGATTTATCACCTATTGGATTTTTGAAGGAGACAATACCCTAGCAGGTCTGGAAGGGTATCCAAAGTTTGTAACGGCCTTTTTTGGAGCCGTTACACCAAGAACTGCAGGATTTAATACAGTAGATTTGACAGCACTAGCTCTACCTACCCTATTAATTTATCTGATTTTAATGTGGATTGGTGCATCTCCCGGCTCTACGGGTGGGGGATTAAAAACCACCACTTTTGCTGTAGCAGTTCTAAATGCCATCAGTATTGCAAAAGGTAAGGACCGAGTAGAAGTATTTAATCGACAAATTGATCCAGAAACAGTACGCAAAGCCTTTGCAGTGATGCTACTTTCATTTATTGTGATTGGATTAGGAGTGTTCCTGGTGCTATTTCTCAACCCTGATTTAAAAATTTTGGAGGTAGCCTTTGAAATATTCTCAGCATTTTCAACAGTGGGATTAAGTTTAGGGATCACTGCCCAGCTAAGCGAAGCTTCTAAAATAGTAGTTGCTCTAATTATGTTTTTAGGAAGAGTGGGTACCCTCACAGTATTGGTTGCATTTATTCGAAAAACCCGTTCTTTGCGATACAAATATCCGCAAGAAGGGGTATTTATCTCTTAACAACGTCTAGATATGAAATACATCATTGTAGGAATGGGAAATTTTGGTGGCTTTCTTGCTACACGCCTTACTGAAATGGGACACGAAGTAGTTGGTGTGGATTACAGTGAAGTGAAAATTGAACAAATCAAGGATAAAATCACGCATGCCATTCACATGGATGCAACGGATTCTGCTACAGTCAAGACCTTACCTTACAAGGATTGTGATGCAGTAATCATTACAATTGGAGAAAATGTTGGCGCCTCCATCATGGTAACAGCGATCTTCAAGCAATTAAATGTGGAACGACTAATAAGTCGATCTATCAACGATGTACACGAAACAGTAATCAAAGCTATCGGCGTATCTGAAATCGTTCACCCAGAGGAGGATTCGGCAGAGCGAATGGCTAAGCGCCTCCAAATGAAGAATGTGTTAGATTCTTTGGACCTTTCCGACGATTACAATGTAATTGAAGTGAAAACGCCAGAGCGCTATGTAGGGATGACCTTGGAAGAAACGAATCTTAGAAAAGAATACAAGGTGACTGTAATTACCATCATCCACGAGATAGAGCGCACTAATATGCTTGGTAAAAAATCCATTATCAAAAAAGTAGTTGGAGTAGTGAATGGCGATACCCAAATTCAAGCAGGTGATATTTTGGTTCTTTTTGGGCTAACCAAAGATATCCAACGAATTCTTGAAATGTAATTCTTTTTTGAATCTCATTCTTAACCTGCCTTTTTTGATTCAATTGGAACTATAGTTTCAAAAAGAGACTTTTTTGGATGTAAACTGCACCATGAACTCTGTTCCTACTAAAAGCCAAAAGCAAACTTTCCCAGTTACAGGGATGACTTGTTCAGCATGCGCTTCCAGCGTAGAAACAATCCTGATGCATACAGAAGGGATTGAGAAAGCCCAAGTCAATTACGCTACTAGTACCTTATCAGTTACCTGGGACGAACGCATCTCAGCAGAAGGGATAAATGACGTGCTAAAAGAAGTGGGTTATGGCTTGGTAATTAGCATTAAAGACAGTTCTGAATCGGTAGCTGCAATACAAGAAGAAAATTACCAACATCTTAAAAAGCAAACGATTGGTGCTGCTTTTGCTACCCTTCCTATACTCATCCTAGGAATGTTTTTTATGGATTGGGTCCCGGGAAGATGGATAAGTTTACTCCTTTCCATCCCTGTTCTATTTTATTTTGGTAGACATTTTTACAGTAAAGCAATTGCACTTGCCAAACATGGTCAAGCCAATATGGATACATTGGTTGCCATGAGTACTTTCATTGCCTTTTTATTTTCAACTTTCTCTACGCTTTTTCCAGATTTCTGGCAAAGCAAAGAAATTCATCCGCCTATTTACTTTGAGAGTGCCGCTGTAATTTTAGTCTTTGTTTCTTTGGGCAAAATGCTAGAAGAGCGTGCAAAAACTAAAACTGGAACTGCCTTAAAAAAACTAATCGGGTTGCAACCAAAGTTTCTGATACGAATAGTTGATGGCTTGCATGAAGAAATAAAACTCGAGGAGGTAAAAATTGGAGATATAATCTTGGTAAAGCCTGGAGAAAAAATTCCTGTAGATGGCCAAGTGCTTCAAGGTCAAAGTTACCTAGATGAAAGTATGTTAAGTGGAGAATACCTTCCTGTAGCTAAATCCCCTGGTGACTCTGTTTTTGCAGGCACTCTCAATCAGAATGGCAGTCTAGAGATTGGTGCAAAAAAAATAGGGAATACTACTCTACTAGCTCAAATCATCCATCGCGTACAAGAAGCTCAAGGCAGTAAAGCTCCCGTACAACGGCTAGTGGATACAATTTCTGCGGTTTTTGTACCCACAGTTCTTGGGATTTCCATTCTTACCTTTGCCATTTGGATGATTTTTGGAGGAGATAATGCCCTACACTTTGGAGTCCTTTCAGCAGTATCTGTATTAGTCATTGCCTGTCCTTGTGCCCTAGGTCTAGCCACCCCAACTGCGTTAATGGTAGGTATGGGTAAAGGTGCCGAGCAACAAATCCTCATTCGTGATGCAGAAAGCCTTGAGCTTGGCCACCAAGTCACTGCTATTGTCCTTGACAAAACAGGTACCCTTACCCTTGGCAAACCTAAAGTCAGTGGTTATTGGGAAAACGGAACGGAAAGTGGATTGGACAGTAAATCAATTGAAAGTATTCTTATTGCGTTGGAGAAAAATTCTACACATCCGCTAGCCGAAGCAGTAGTTGCCTTTTTTGTTAATAAGCGTTTACCAAACTATTTAGTTTCGAATTTTGAAAACATACCTGGAGTAGGAATTAAGGGAGAGATTGAAGGACAAACCTATTATTTAGGGACCAAAAAGTGGATTCAAACACTTGAAATCCCTATTTCTCCTGAAATGGAAGCAGTAGAAAAAGAAAGCCTACAAAAAGCGCAAACATTGATTTGGTTGAGCAATCAATCACAAGTATTGGCTGTTCTTGGACTTGAGGACCAGGTGAAGCAAAATGCCCAAAAAGTAGTAAGGGAATTAAAGAACATGGGGATCGACGTAATCCTACTTACAGGTGATCAAAATGCTCCAGCCAAGGTAGTAGCAGACCTGGTGGGAATTACCCAATACCAAGCTGAATGTCTTCCAGCAGATAAATCCAAGTTCATCCAAAACCTACAACATCAAGGGAAGGTAGTGGCCATGGTGGGTGATGGAATCAACGATGCAGAAGCCTTGGCACAAGCAGATGTAAGTATTGCGATGGGTATGGGTTCGGATATTGCCTTAGATGTGGCTAAAATGACGCTAATGAATTCGGATCTAGCCAAAATCCCACAAGCTCTTCGACTTTCAAGGTTAACCGTTCATGGAATTAGGCAAAATCTATTTTGGGCTTTTGTTTACAACTTAATTGGAATTCCAATCGCTGCTGGACTACTTTTTCCCTTATTTGGGTTTTTGTTAGACCCCATGATTGCCAGTGCAGCTATGGCCTTGAGTTCCCTTTCTGTAGTGGGAAATAGTTTACGATTAAAAACAAAAAATTTGGATGGAATCTAGTTTTTAATTCGGTTAAAAAATTATTTAAACTAGAAATACAATTAAACAAACTCAATAGACTATAAATCAATTTACTAAAAATGAAAAAATATACCTTTTCGACCAATATTCAATGCAGCAATTGCTTGTCCAAAGTAAGTCCTAAACTAAATGAGCAGGTCGGTATTCATACCTGGCAAGTAGACTTACAGGACCCGAGTCGAACACTCACTGTGGAAACCGAATCACTAGCCCCGGAGGACATCCGAAAGGCGGTTTTGAAGGCAGGATTTCTAGCAACTGAAATTTAATTGTTCCTACACCGAATTCATATTCAAGAACTTAAGGCATTTGAAAATCAAGTGGAGGTGAAACAATTAGTTCAATTTATCCGTATGTTTGTCGTATGAAATCGAGTGTATCCATTTTGTTAGCGTTTCTATTGCTATTTTCCACTGTGGGAATGGCAAAGACCACGCATTGGTGCATGGGCCACGAGATGGATTCTAAAATAGGTTTTGGCGAGAAGCACTTGAACTGTGGAATGGAACTTCCAACTGAGGATTCAACTTCAGATGACCCATCAAGTTGCTGCGAAAACAAAACGCAGCACCTCCAAGTAGATGATGATTTTCAAATCAGCCAGGCTGAAATTCAACTTAGCCATTCCTTTATTCTTCCTTTTCTTCAGGTTTTTATTTTTAAAGCAGACTTTTTTGGTATTCAGGAGGTTGATTTTCCTTCCGAATATAGCCCACCAATTCCCAAACGGGATTTTCAACTGCTTTACCAATCCTTCTTGATTTAATTCCAAGGCAAGCTTGTCTCAAGCTTTTCGTGAATCTACTGTGGCTCTAAGCCTCAGGAAATTTTCATTTATACCCTGGAATCATGATCAATCGAATAATTCGTTTCTTCTTAGAAAATAAGCTCATTACTATCCTCTTTTTCCTGCTTTTTGTAGGCTGGGGATTAGCTACTGCTCCTTTCAATTGGGACTTTGGAAGTTTTCCGCGCGACCCAGTACCGGTAGATGCCATTCCTGACATCGGAGAAAATCAGCAGATTGTGTTCACCGAGTGGATGGGACGCTCCCCCCAAGACGTAGAGGATCAAATCACCTACCCTCTTACGACCTCCTTGCTTGGCTTACCCGGCGTGAAGAGTGTGCGCTCAAACTCTGCCTTCGGATTTTCAAGCATCTACATCATTTTTGAAGAAGACATCGAGTTTTACTGGAGCCGCTCCCGTGTGCTCGAAAAGCTGAATTCACTTCCATCCGGATTGCTTCCCGAAGGTGTGCAGCCCAAACTGGGACCAGACGCAACAGCACTTGGCCAGGTATATTGGTACACCCTTGAAGGCCGTGATGAAGATGGCAACCCTAGTGGCGGATGGAATCCCGAAGAGCTACGAACCATTCAAGACTACTACGTTCGCTATGCACTCACAGCAGTGAAAGGCGTGGCTGAAGTAGCCTCTGTTGGTGGCTATATAAAAGAATACCAAATCGATGTGGATCCAGCAGCACTAAAGGCCTATAAAGTAAGCCTCATGGAGGTGATGGAGGCTGTACGTAAGTCTAACTTAGACGTATCGGCCAATTCCATCGAAATCAATAAAGTAGACTACTATATCCGCGGACTTGGCTACATCGAAGAGCTCACTGACTTGGATAAAGCCGTAGTCAAAGTCACCAATAACGTTCCTATCCGCATCCAAGATATAGCTCGGGTGAATATCGGTCCACAACCTCGAAACATGTCTGGTATCTTGGATAAAGGCGGTGCAGAAGCAGTGGGAGGGGTAGTCATAGCGCGCTTTGGAGACAATCCGCTACAGGTCATTGAAGGTGTAAAGAAGGAAATTGAAAAGCTTTCTGTCGGTCTTCCAAGCAAAACCCTTGCAGATGGCACTGTATCTAAGCTAACCCTAGTACCCTTCTACGATCGTTCGGGGTTGATTTATGAGACCTTAAATACGCTCTACGAAGCCATCAACCTACAGATCTTGGTAACCATTTTAGTGATCCTATTTATGGTGGCTAATCTGCGCGCATCTTTACTTATCTCGGCCTTGCTCCCTCTTGCCGTGCTGATGAGCTTCATATTTATGCGCTATTTCGGTGTAGATGCCAATATTATGGCACTTTCAGGAATTGCTATTGCCATTGGTACCTTGGTAGATTTGGGGATTATCTTAAATGAAAATACTCTTCGCCACCTCGAACTAGCACCAAAAGAGCAAAGCAAGCTAAAAACAGTTTACTTGGCCACCGCAGAAGTTTCCGGAGCTATCCTCACAGCAGTAGGCACCACAATCATCAGCTTTTTACCTGTTTTTACCCTACAAGCAGCAGAAGGAAAACTATTTGGACCGCTTGCTTACACCAAAACCTTTGTATTGATCTCTGCAGTGCTTATCTCCTTGTTGATTTTACCAGCTTTTACCCATTGGGCCTTCAACTGGAAAAGTCTATCCAACAAAGTAAGTCGCTATCTTAACTACTCCTTGCTTTTCCTAGGCCCGATTTTTGGGGTATTCATTTGGCCTTGGGGGGGTGCACTACTGTTTAGCTATGGGCTAATTCACAGTGCTGTCTTCCATTTTCCTGAGATGTTAGAAAAACACAAAGCAAAAGGTTACCTATACACCACCCTGCTATTTGTTTCTTGGCTACTTACCACGCTTTGGATGCCATTGGGCGTATCGGTCAGCACGATTGTCAACTTTCTTTTTATAGCACTCCTTTTAGCCTTTGTACTCGGTGGATTTGCCAGCTTCATTCGAATTTATCCTCGCCTCTTGACCTGGTGCCTGTACCACAAACGTAGCTTTCTACTTTTTCCGTTAATTACCATCAGCTTAGGGCTAACGATTTGGTTAGGCTTTGGACGTGTTTTTGGAGTAGTGCCCAAAACTTTTGATTTGATTGGTATCAACATCCGTCCCACCACAGTGTGGTCTGGAATGGCTCATACCTTCCCTGGTTTGGGAAAGGAATTTATGCCTTCCCTCAACGAAGGCTCTTTTCTTCTTATGCCCAGCAGCATGCCTCACTCCGGCATACAGGAAAATAAGGAAGTACTCCAAAAACTGGACATGCTAGTCGCC
>JAURGC010000207.1 GCA_030833985.1 Algoriphagus sp.
GCGTTGGATAGGTATCTGCGAAAGGGCTTTCGATATGTTATGCAGACGTGCTATTTCTCGAGAACTCGAGGTAGGCAAATCCTTGGCTGACAAACAAACCATCCAAAATTGGATTGCTGAAAGTAGAGCAGAAATCAAAGCTAGCCGACTTATGGTGCTAGATACCGCAAAGCGGATGCAGGAACTTGGAGCTAAAGCCGTCAAAGAAGATATTTCAACCATCAAATTTTTTGTTGCCGACGTACTCATGAAAGTAATTGATCGTGCCATCCAGGTGCATGGCGCGTTAGGGATCACCGATGATACGCTGCTTTCGTTTTGGTATCGACACGAGCGAGGCGCACGTATTTACGATGGACCTGATGAAGTACATAAGTCTGCACTTGCCCGTAGTATTCTTAAAAATTATGGCCATAAATGAGTAGTATGCTGACTTTTGATTTACTCAAGGATTATTTGGCTCCTATACTTCACTGTGCTGCTGACACAATATTTGTAAATCAACTTCCAGGTGGCTATTCCAATTTGAGTTTCTTAGTTGAAAATACTAACCAAAAATTCATTTTAAGACGCCCACCCTTTGGTGAAAAAATTGCTAAAGCCCATGACATGTCAAGGGAGTTTAAGGTCCTTGAAGGATTGAAAAAAGCAGGCTATACCAAAAGTCCCCTACCACTACACTTTTGTGACGAAGAATCTATTTTTGGAGCCCCTTTCTTTATAATGGAGTTTGTAGAAGGGGTGATTTTAAGAAACAAAGTTCCTCAGGGAATGACCCTTGAAAAAGAAGACTTTGCTGACTTATCCCGTTCAACGGTAGACTGCCTACTTGAACTTCATAATTTAGAACTTGAAAATTCCGGATTGATTCACCTAGGTAAGCCGGAAGGATATACCCAACGTCAAGTAGAAGGATGGGTAGATCGGTATTTTCGCGCTAAAACCAATGAACTTCCAGAGCTAGAACAAGTTGCTACTTGGCTGCTTGAAAATATTCCTTCCACAGCATCCCTCGCCTTCATTCACAATGACTTTAAGTACGACAACTTGGTCTTGGATCCAAGGCAACCTACTCAAATCAAAGGAGTATTGGATTGGGAAATGGCAACAGTTGGCAATCCACTCATGGATTTAGGTACTAGCCTAGCCTATTGGGCCGAAGAAAAGGATCCTGAAATTCTAAAACTATTCAATTTAAGCCACTTGCCAGGAAACCTCAGTCGGCAAGAAATCATGGAATACTATTTTTCCCATAGAAAAGACTCCAAACAAGAGATGGTCTTCTACTATGTCTTTGGCTTAGTAAAGGTGGCCGTAATCGCCCAACAAATTTTCAAACGTTATTCTCAAGGATTTTCTTCAGATCCTCGATTTGAACCACTCATCCATGTAGTAGAAGCAGCGGGAAAAAAGGCTATTAAAACACTTCAAACTGATAAAATATAACCCATGACCCTTCGTAAAATTTGTATCCTTGGAGCTGGCACGCTTGGCTCTCGAGTAGCCCTACAATCGGCCATTTCTGGATTTACAGTTTCCATTTTTGATTTAAAACAGACATCCTTGGATTCGGCCCTACTCACTATGCAAAAAATCCTGCGTCAACTTGTTCGCGGCGGTACACTTAAAGAATCGCAATTTCCCGAAATCCTCCAACGAATCCAGCCAACCTTGGATTTGGCGAAAGCCTTAGAGGGTGCTGATTTAGTCAATGAAAGCGTCACGGAAGATGTAGCGATTAAAAAATCGTTGTGGGCTAAGGTAGGTAAACTCGCAGCACCCCACACTTGGCTGACTACAAATACCTCCTACCTACTCCCCTCCCAGTTTGCGGAAGAAACTGGCAGCCCATCTCGATTTTGTGCCTTTCATTTTCACGATGTGTTTTATTCTAGGGTAGTGGACATTATGCCTCATCCAGGAACAGATCCTGCTTTAATTGGGGTCCTAGAAGAATTGGGTAGAAAATTAAATCAAGTACCTGTGATTGTTCAAAAAGAGAATCCAGGCTACCTATTCAACACGATGCTTATGGCCCTTTTGGGTGCTGCAGGGAAATTAATCACACGAGAAGTAGGAAGTATTGAAGATATTGATAAGTCGTGGATGGTGAATTTTCACATGCCAATGGGACCTTTTGGAATATTAGACTCTATCGGATTGGATACCGCCTGGCATGTGACCCACAAAATGTCAGATTCAGCTTCTCAAGCTTTTGCAGCCCATTTGAAATCCTACATTGATCAAGGAAAATTAGGTGAAAAAACTGGAGAAGGTTTTTATACCTATCCAAATCCACGCTATCGGGAACCCGATTTTATCCTATAAAACAGAATTGGATGTATTTGATTTTTTCCCCTTTATCGGAAAAAATCTTCTCGTATCGAGTTTTTATACCGTAATGAGCATCTCGCAATTCACTTTCGTAGAAGTCTGCGGTAGAAAATATGATTTTGCAATCTTTGCGGAAAGTCAAAACTTCCTCAGTATACTCGAATAAGGCAGTATTGTCTGTTTTAAAGTGAATAATCCCTCCCTCCTTTACAATTTGCTTGTACATATCCAAAAATCTGGATGAGGTCAGACGTCGCTTTTCATCTCCATCTCGAGGAAATGGATCGGGAAAGGTAATCCATAGTTCAGCTACTTCACTAGGCGCAAAAAAGCTGTTTAATTGTTGAATTTGAGTTCGCAAAAAAGCTACGTTA
>JAURGC010000036.1 GCA_030833985.1 Algoriphagus sp.
ACCATCACTCCCCCTGTTGTAAAGTTGAAGTATGAGTAATTTAATTCCCCTACGTGTTGGTGTAACCGGCGGGATTGGATCGGGAAAATCCACTGTTTGTACCCTATTTTCACTGCTAGGAATACCGATATATACGGCCGATGATCAAGCAAAATGGCTTATGTCAAAGAATTCGGAACTTCGTATTCGGATTATTGAGACCTTTGGAACTTCAGCATATACTGTCTCAGGAGAACTTAACCGCACCTTCTTAGCAGAAACTGTCTTTTCAAATCCTGCTAATTTAGCAAAATTGAATGCCCTGGTTCACCCTACTGTTCAAAAGGATTTTGCTAATTGGGCAAAACTACAATCGGCACCTTACCTTATAAAAGAAGCTGCCCTTTTATTTGAAACTGGGGCTTCAAAGGAATTAGACTTTACCATCAATGTCAGCTCTCCTTTAAAGATTCGGATGGCACGCATCCTATTGCGCGATCCACAACGGACGGAAGAACAAATTAACCAGATAATTAATCAACAGCTCCCTGATGAGGAAAAAAATAAGTTAGCTTCTTTCGTTATCAAAAATACAGACAACAAACTACTCCTCCCTCAGGTACTAGAAATCGACCACAAGCTGAGAGCACTTTCATCTTCCGCTGTATAACTAAGCTTAGATCATCTAGTGGCATTGGTAACCAATCCTATTGTTTCAACTAAGCAATGGGTACTCTAGCTGCTCATTCGAAGTTTTAAATTCGATCAAACCCCAAATAGGAGTGCAATACCTTAGGCATACGAATGCCGTCTGGTTCCTGGTTATTTTCTAAAATCGAAGCTACAATGCGCGGTAAAGCTAAGGCACTGCCATTCAAAGTATGTGCGAATTGTGATTTTTTATCTTCTCCTTTAAATCTCAATTTTAGCCGGTTGGCCTGATAGGTTTCAAAGTTTGAAACTGAGCTCACCTCTAGCCAACGTTCCTGCGCAGCAGAATACACTTCCATATCGTACGTCATCGCAGAAGTGAATCCCATATCGCCTCCACAAAGCCGAAGCACACGGTAAGGAAGTTCTAGCTTTTGCAACAGCCCTTGAACATAGGCACTCATTTGTTCCAATGCAGCATAAGACTGATCAGGATGGGTGATTTGTACTATTTCCACCTTATCAAATTGATGCAATCTATTTAGGCCACGAACATGTGCCCCCCAAGACCCTGCCTCGCGCCTAAAGCAAGGTGTGTAGCCAACATTCTTAATGGGTAAATCTGTAGCATTCAAAAATACATCTCGGTACAAATTGGTAATTGGGACTTCCGCTGTGGGAATAAGGTAAAGGTGGTCGTCTTTGGCAAAATACATCTGCCCCTCCTTATCTGGTAATTGGCCGGTTCCGTACCCAGACTCTTCATTAACTAAAATTGGGGGTTGAACCTCCATATATCCTTCTGCCAAGGCCTGATCCAAGAAAAAATTAATAAGTGCTCGCTGCAATCTTGCCCCTTTGCCCTTGTAAACAGGAAACCCAGCTCCAGTAATTTTTACGCCTAAATCAAAGTCGATGATGTCGTATTTTTTTATCAATTCCCAGTGAGGTAATTTTCCTTCCCATAAAGAAGGAATCGTGCCATGAGATAGTACCTCCTCGTTGTCTTCCGC
Source organism: Algoriphagus sp. (assembly GCA_030833985.1). Classification (GTDB taxonomy): domain Bacteria; phylum Bacteroidota; class Bacteroidia; order Cytophagales; family Cyclobacteriaceae; genus Algoriphagus. The sequence goes on from JAURGC010000036.1 coordinate 1,644, forward strand.
AGACTTTCCTGCAGGCACAGCTACATGGGGCACATTAGGAAGAAGGTAAAGCAAGGATTTCAACTCTTCTTCTACCTGGGCATGCTGATCTTCCAACTCTTTAATTTGGGCTTTTAGCTGGCTAGATTGATCTTTGGCTGCAGTAGCCTCTAATGATTTCCCCTCCTTCATCAGACTCCCTATCTGCTTAGAAATAAGATTTGATTCAGCTTGAAGCTGATCGCGCTGAGTCTGTGAAGACTTCCGTAGGTCATCTAAAGCCAAAACCTGCTGCAAGGCCTCAGTTGCTTGTGGAAAATTTCGCTTTTTTAGGCCAAGCAGAACTTGGTCATACTGATCTCGGATGGTTTGAACTAAAAGCATGTTGGACTAAGGATTGAACGGCAAAGATAAGGACTTATCGGACATAGATTGTCTTTGTACTACTGGAGAAAGGTCCTTCAAGGTCCTTATTGTCTTCACGTACGAGTTGTAATTTTACGCGGTAGTCTCCTATTGGTAAATGAGTAACCCGAATTGGAGCCACTTGATGAAGCGTGGTTTGGTAAGCATTGACCCACACCTTGACCTTCAATCCATCCAATTCTAAATCCCCTCCAAGCACTAAAAAATCAAGGATCAAGTCCTTTCCAAAGGGTAGGATTTGTTCATTTCGCGGCAAATTGATTGCTAAATAAGGCTCGGCAGAATACGGAAAGGGGCGAGAGTCTCCTACCAAGAAGTCGCGATCCACGTAATTTCCAAAATTTTTTAAGGTTATTCCGTTGCTATCCAACAAGAAAGCCACAGACCGGTAGGTTCCTTGAGTAAGCTCCCTTTGAAAAATCGGAGCAGCATAGTATTCTGGCTCTCCCCCGTTTAAGATCATTGCAAATCTCTGAGAAGATGTACTAGTCACTTTTTGGGAAAAGTTTTTAATATTGAATTCAAAAGGAACTTTTCCGGGTTTAAATACCTGATTGCTCAGAGGAGTATTGAGTTCTATCCGTGCATCTGGATAAAACGTGAGAGAATCTAGGGGTAGAAAGGCAACAGGGAGTGTTGGAGTTGCAGAATTGGAAAAAAGGGAATCCTCTTGCTGAGTTTTTTCTTTTGTTTCGTTGGACTTTGAAGAACAAGACGTGATCCCTATGCTACCAAACAAAAAGTATATTAGGATTTTATTCATGGAATTACCTCAATTGAGGTAAAGATATTTATTTTTGAAGAATTTAAAGAAAGTACTACTTAATCTATCGGATCTATGGATATCTTATTTGATGAAATTCCCAGTTTGGATTTAGCTGATTTTACCTCAGGTAATCCTGAAAAAAAAGCAGCATTTGTGCATAAACTTGGTGAAGCATATCAAACAATAGGTTTTGTTGCTATTAAAAATCATGGGCTTACCAAGGACTTGCAAGACCGACTTTATGGGTCTATTGCTACTTTTTTTTCGCTCCCAGATGAAGTAAAAGCCCAGTACGAAAAGCCAGAAATAGGCTACCAAAGAGGCTATACAGGAAAAGGAAAGGAGCACGCCAAAGGTAGAAATACAGGAGATTTGAAAGAATTCTACCATGTAGGTCAAGACCTAAATGACATTCCCAACTCAGACCCAATTAAGGCTGAATACCCAGAAAATTGCTGGCCCAAGGAACTACCACAATTCAAAGAGGATGCTTTAGAGGCTTACAGAACCTTGGAAAATGCGGGCCGACAAATACTCCGTGCCATTGCTTTAATTCTTGGATTAAATGAAGACTACTTTGAAAACAAGGTGATTCATGGAAATTCTATCTTAAGACAAATCCACTACTTTCCAATTGAAAACCCTGACGAAGTGCCTGCCGATGCCGTACGGGCAGCAGAGCACGGAGACATCAACCTGATCACTTTATTGATGGGTGCAAGTGCCGATGGCTTACAGGTTTTGCGAAGAGATGGTAAGTGGATTCCTATTACTGCTTTGCCGGATCAATTGGTAGTGAATGTGGGTGACATGTTAGAGCGGTTGACCAATAAAAAATTGAAGTCCACCATACATAGGGTAGTTAATCCCCCTCGTGAAATGATGCATACTAGCAGGTATTCAATCCCATTTTTCATGCATCCCCGCTCAGAAATGGATCTCAGTTGCTTACCGGGCTGTATTTCTGAGGACATGCCTAAGCAATTTCCTGATTGTACTGCGGGAGAATTTTTAGAAGAAAGACTTCGAGAACTAGGATTACGAAAATAGGATGTCTATTCGGACAATCCGACATGTAGTCTTTTTAAAAGATGCCCTCACCCTTTCGCTAACCTCTTTTGGCGGACCTCAAGTCCTTTTGGCCATGTTGCTCGAGCTCATGGTAACGAAGAGAAGGTACATTCAAGAGGAGGAACTTTGGGAATTGAATGCACTTTGCACGATGTTGCCTGGACCTTCCGCTACCCAACTTATTTGTGCAATCGGGTTTCGGGTAGGAGGTCCCCAACTTGCCTACTTGACATTGGTCGTATGGATTCTACCAGCGACGGTGGCGATGATTTTAGCTGCGATTTTGATCCACTTTTTACAAGAAAATAGCCCGAATGCCTTGGGATTTGCAAAATACATTCAACCAATGGCTATTGGTTTCTTGATTTTTGCGGCGCAAAAAACCATTCAAAAAATGATTAAAACACCTGAAGCAACTGTATTGCTATTACTTTCGGCGTTTGTTTCCTTTTTTTATAGTTCCCCCTACATTTTTCCTATCCTACTCTTGCTAGGGGGACTCAGTACCTCCCTAAAATATAAAAATCAACCAAAGGTTGAAGAAGATAAATCTTTGCACATCAAGTGGAGTAACTTTTACCTTTGGGGAGGTGTATTGATGCTAGCAGCACTTGGAGGAGCCCTTACCAAGTACCAGCCACTGCTACTTTTTGAAAATTTTTATAGAAATGGCAGCCTTATTTTTGGAGGAGGACAGGTTCTTATCCCTTATTTATATACTGAATTTGTGGAGTTTAAGCAGTTTTTAAGTTCAGAGGAGTTTTTAACAGGCTATGCACTTTCTAAAGGAATTCCTGGTCCTACCTTTTCCATTTCGACCTATATCGGCGCCCTTTCTATGCGTGAATTTGGGCTATTTGGCTTTGTTGTTGGGGGGCTGATTGCTACCGCTGGGATTTTCCTTCCCGGAATATTTTTAATATTTTTTGTAATCCGCTTTTGGGACCAACTCAAATTGTACCGCCCAGTACGTGCAGCTTTAGAAGGCATCAACGCGGTTTCATGTGGCATGCTTATTGCTGCCGCATACCTGCTATTTGAGCCATTGGAGGCCAATACACTGAATATTTTCTTTATTTTAGGAACTTATTCCTTGCTTCAATTCACAAAAATTTCCTCTGCCTATATCATTACTGGAGGAATTATCTTGGGCATTCTTGGACAAAGTTTCGCCTAGCAACCAACTGGTCTTCAAATAAAGGAACAAGATCCTCAAGAAAAGCGTTTTTAGTTATGAATTGATTTCCTAACTTTCATTTATGCTAGCAGCAGATTTAATTCATCCTATTGTTCCCTCGCTTACCATATCTGAACCTGTGGGTTTGGCTTTGAAAAAAATGGAGGAGTGCGAGCTAACTACCTTACCCGTGGTGGAAGGAGGTATTTTTTTAGGGTTTGTAGAAGACGAAATTCTACTTGAACAAGAACATCTAGATGTTCAAATCGCTCAAGTAGAGTTGGAATGTTCGGCGTGTTGGGTATATGCAGACCAGCATTTGTATGATGTACTACGAATTTCAAATGAGCAACAAGCCAAATGGATCGCAGTAATAGATCGAAATCAACTTTTTTTAGGGGTGGTTTCAGTCGTTGAAGCTAGGACATTTTATACACAAAGCTATTCCATTCAATCTCAAGGAGCAGTTTTGGTCGTTTCTTTGGAAATGAAGGATTTTCAATTATCGGAGATTGCTAGGCTCGTTGAATCTGAAAATGCCAAGGTCATCAGCTGCTTGGTGCACAATGACCCATCAAATCCTCAGCAGGTGGAAATTACACTTAAGTTGGATATCCCAGATAGTAGACATGTTAAGGCTACCCTCATCCGATTTGGTTACCGTGTCCATGATTTTGGGCAAGAAGAGGGAGGGTTAAATACGGATGAAGAACGAATTGGCAACCTATTGCGATTTTTGGCCATTTAACCATGAAAGTCGCAATCCATGGCTTATCATTAAAAGCTGAGTTTTTACCTACCTTGTTCGGGCTTTTTGAAAAATTACAGCAGCTTGGAGTTTCCATTTGCTTAACTCCGGCCTTAGACAAGCAGCTTCGACATTTAAGTACTTCTCCTCATTTGTATGGATTGCTTCATCAATCGAAAGATTACGCGGATTTGGATTTTTTCTTATCCATAGGAGGAGATGGAACCTTACTGGATTCAATTTGCATGGTTGGAGATAAGGAAATTCCAATTATCGGGCTTAATACAGGAAGGTTAGGCTTTTTAGCAACAGTGGCTACCGACAAAATCGAAGATGCAGTAACTCAGTTAGTAGCTGGAAATTACCAGATTGAATCCCGAACCCTACTTTCTTTGACCAGCTCAAAAAAATTATTTCATGGAGAAAACTTTGCACTGAATGAGTTTACAATCCATAAACGAGATACCTCTTCAATGATTACTGTACATACCTATATCGATGGAAAGTACCTTAATTCTTACTGGGCAGATGGCTTAATTGTAGCCACTCCAACAGGCTCTACTGGCTATTCATTAAGTTGTGGAGGTCCATTAATCACGCCTGGTGCTAAAAATTTTGTAATCACGCCTGTTAGCCCACACAACCTAAATGTCCGTCCCATTATCGTGTCTGAAGAATCAGAAATTAGCTTTGAGATTGAAGGGCGTAGCGATAAGTTTATGATTTCGCTAGATTCTAGGTCTACTTCCATCTCTTCAGAGGTAAAGTTGCGTGTTAAAAAGGAGTCATTCTCCGCAAAATTGGTGAAATTACCCTCTTATCATTTCTTTGATACCCTGCGTCAAAAGTTAAATTGGGGATTGGACATGAGAAATTAAAAAGGATCGAAATACGCTTAACAATTATTAACCCCCTAAATACCAAGGCTCGTTTTTTAAACGTTAGGTAGTTCATAAATTGCATCGTCTTGAATAAATTCAATTTTAAGATTTTCCATCTTTGTGTCGGAATTTACCTCCTCGTCATTTCCACGGCAAAGCCACTCATTGCTCAAAGTTATGAGGTTGGTGGCGGATTAGGTGCTGCTGTCTACTCTGGTGATTTACTTCGAAAAATTGATGCTGGCCAAACTGGCCTTCAAGGAACGTTATTTGGCAAGAGAAATTTTGACAATGTTTGGAGTTTGCGGGTGGGAGTTAATCTAGCTGAGGTAATGGCTGCTGACAGTATCCAACCCATAGATGTCATGGCAGCGGTTCGAAATGCGCATTTTAAAGGGCGTATCACAGAGTTTACCACCGTAATGGAGTTCAACTTCCTCGACTACATCAACCATAAAAGTGAATTCAAATTTTCACCTTACGCATTTTTTGGTCTAGGATACAGTTTTGTTGGAGGAGAAGGCCGCATCAATGAAAGTTTGCCTGTGGAAAAATATTCACTCAAGACCTTGGTTATCCCCTTTGGAGGAGGTGTAAAAGTCCTAGTCGGTCCACAATTAACTTTAGGTGTAGAGCTAGGTTTTAGACCTACCACTTCAGATTTTTTGGATAAACTAGATAGTCAACTTCCCGCTTCACCCCGATTTGAAACCCCAATAGACCCAACTAGCAAGCCGCTCCCTGCAGGATTTAATTATGGAAACCCGTATACCAAGGACTGGTACTATTTTCTTGGAGTTACCTTAAGCTATACCCTCACCAAGGCAAGGTGCTTTACATATTAATAAATTGGATGCTTGAGGGATTTATTGAAAAAGAAATCCCATTTTTGTACCTCCAAAAAAGTAGGTATTCTAACCGCTGAAATGAAGGAAACTATTGACAAAAGCAACTTACCACAACACATTGCCATCATCATGGACGGCAATGGTAGGTGGGCAAAAAAAAAGGGGGCAATGCGAATTTTTGGTCATCGAAATGCAATCCAGGCAGTTCGTGAAGCCATTGAAGGTGCTGGAGAGTTAGGGATAAATTACCTTACACTATTTTCATTTTCTACTGAAAATTGGTCTAGACCCAAAGAAGAGGTGGAAGCTTTGATGGAATTATTGGTTCAAACCATCGTTGCTGAGACAGAGCTGATGATGAAAAGTAAAGTTCGCTTGAATGCCATTGGAGATTTAGAGAGTCTTCCTGAATCGACTTACCAAAAGTTACAAGAGGCAATACAAGTTACTTCCTTGAATACAGGACTTATGGTCAACCTCGCATTAAGTTATAGTGGTCAATGGGAACTTACTAAAGCTACCCAACGCATTGCTCAAAAAGTCTCGGAAGGAATACTAAAGCCATCAGAAATTACCCAGCAAACGCTGGCAAATCATTTGGATACTGCAGGAATTCCTGATCCAGAATTGATGATTCGTACGAGTGGAGAATACCGAATAAGTAATTTTCTTCTCTGGCAATTGGCTTACACAGAATTGCATTTTACAGAGGTCTTGTGGCCTGATTTTAGAAAAGAACACTTGTTTGCAGCGATTAAAGATTACCAAAAGAGAGAAAGAAGGTTTGGAAAAACCGGCGAACAAGTTAAACCTTAAGTAGTAATGAAAAGAAGTTTATTTATTCTGTTTTGTTTGATATGGTCGGCAAGTGCCATAGCCCAAATTCGTTTGGGCCAAAGTCGCTATGCATCCTCACGGCCGGTCAACATTCTGGAATTGAACTATGCCAAACCTCAGAAATTTAGAATTGCTGAGATCAAAGCGGTAGGATTATCTACCCTAGACGAGATTGCAATTATCTCACTTTCTGGTTTGAAAGTAGATGACCGAATTGAAGTTCCTGGAGATGCAATTTCTGGAGCCCTCAAGAAATTATGGGGGCAAGGAATTATTGGGGATGTGAAAATCTTAGTCACAAAAATCGAGGGCGAAGACATTTTTTTACTGCTTGACTTGACGGAAAGACCCCGATTCTCTCGTGTCGAATTTGAGGGCATCAACAAAACGCAAGAGGGTGAATTACGCGATAAAGTCAATATTCGTGGCCGCGTAGTTAGAGATGATGTGCTAAATACCGCCAAGCGAAATATTGAAAAATACTACCTTGACAAAGGCTTCCTCAACACCGAAGTAAAAATCATTCAAGACCGAGACACTACCCTTCCAAATAGTGTCAAATTACGCTTTGATATCGCCCCTAAATCAAAGGTTAAAATCAATGAAATTGCTTTTTACGGAAACAAGGAAATCAGCAATAGAACCCTGAAGGGAAAATTAAAGAAAACAAAAGAACATGCGCGAGTGGCGATCTTTAAAGATATTTACAGCCGTTTAATCGACGCAAATGGAGAAAGTCTTACCCGTTCCCTCCTCAGTAGCCAAGTTGCTACTTCTGAGCAGGTAAGCAATTACATCCACAAAAATTTCAAGCTAAACTTTTTTAATGGCTCGAAATACATTCCTAAAGAATACCGAAGTGATAAGGATAAAGCGATCGCCTTTTATAACAGCAAGGGCTTTAGAGATGCCAAAATCTTGGAGGACTCCATCTACAAATTCAGCGAAGATAAAATCAATATCGCTATCTCTTTAGAAGAAGGCCGCAAGTATTACTACCGTAACATCACTTTTACGGGTAACTACATCCACGAGGACGCAGTTCTTTTGGCAAAATTGGGGATTGAAAAAGGAGATGTTTACGACAAAGAAAAGCTCGATAAGCGACTCAATTACGACCCGCAAAAAGGCGATGATGTAAGTTCCTTATACCAGGACAATGGTTACTTGTTTTTTAATATTGATCCAGTAGAAGTCAATGTTAGCGGCGATTCTATTGACCTAGAAATGCGGATTTTTGAAGGCCCACAAGTCACTGTTAATAGTGTAGGAATCAAAGGAAATGACCGGACTTCTGACCATGTAGTCATGCGGGAAATCCGAATCCTTCCAGGCCAAAAATTCAATCGAAGCCTACTAGTTCGAACCATACGCGAACTTTCAACCCTAGGATACTTTGACCCGGAAAAGATCAACCCAGACCTTCGGCCAAACTTTGAAAATGCAACGGTAGACATCATTTTTGAATTGGAAGAACGGCCAAATGATCAAATAGAATTGTCTGGGGGATGGGGAGGTTTCTTTGGATTTGTAGGGACAGTTGGTTTGGTCTTCAATAATTTCTCCATCAAAAATATTGGTGATTTCAGCAAATGGGATCCACTTCCTGTAGGTGATGGGCAAAAGCTTTCCCTCCGAGTTCAAGCAAATGGACAATCTTTTCAAAATTATTCTCTATCCTTGAGTGAGCCTTGGTTTGGTGGTAAAAAGCCAAATTCTTTAAGCTTTGCCTTCAACCATTCCATACAACGACAAGTCGATTTCTTTAATCAAAATCCAAATGGTGGGGATTTAGGATTCTTCAAAATTACTGGAGTGACACTTGGCCTTTCCAAGCGAATTACCTGGCCAGACGATTACTTTAGCATTAGTAACTCTGTACAATTCCAGAACTATGAGTTCAACCAGTTTGGAACCTCCTTTGGATTGAGCTACCCAACAGGAAATTCAAAAAGTGTAATTCTAAATACTACGGTCGCTCGAAATAACGTGGATAACACGATCTACCCAAGACAGGGGTCAAATATCATCCTATCGATGAATTTAACCCCACCATATGCTTCGCTGAATCGATCGCTCAACGGAGAATCTGGTGACCAAGAAAAATACAAGTGGCTAGAATACCACAAGTGGATGTTTGATGCCTCTTTTTACACCCCAGTTTTTGGTTCCTCCAAACTCGTAGCTAGTGCACGTGCACACATGGGCTTTTTAGGATCCTATGGCAATAAAATCGGAATTATACCTTTGGAAAGGTTTGTGATGGGAGGGGATGGAATGAACTTTAACAACTTTGCCTTGGGCCAAGAAATTGTCGGTTTGCGCGGTTATGAAAACCAAACTATTACCCCTGGACGAGATTCAAGAGGATCTGCAGATCCAGATCCTTATGGTGGAGTAGTATACAATAAGTACGTGATGGAACTACGCTTCCTCGTATCGCCTAACCCATCAGCAACCATCTTTTTACTCACATTTGCAGAGGCGGGTAACAATTGGGGAGATTACAAGGATTTCAACCCCTACGACCTCAAGAAATCTGCGGGTGTAGGCGCGCGTATATTCATGCCTGCCTTTGGTCTACTCGGTGTAGATTGGGGTTATGGCTTCGATACCGCACCAGGAACCCTTCAACGAAGTGGTCCTCAATTCCACTTTACCATTGGCCAACAGTTCAGATAATCATTTAAAATTCAGCGCGTTTAGTATTTTATGTTAGGAAAAACCTAAAATTTTGTTCGAAGGAACAGATCCAAAAAAAGATGGAACGCATAAATAAATCATTCAAAATTGTACTTTTACTTTTCATTGTCTTGTATGCTAGTCCACTAGCTGCCCAAAAATTTGGATACATCGATTCTGAATACATTCTAAACAAACATCCTGATTACAAACTGGTTCAGGAAGAATTGAAAAAACTGAGTGAAGAATGGAAAAAAGAGGCACAAAATTTGGAGCAGGAGGTAAAAGAACTTTCCGCACAGCTCAAGGCTGAAGAAGTCCTTCTTACGGAAGAGATGTACCAAAAGCGAAATGACGCAATCAAGGTGAAGCAAAAGGCTTCGCAAGAATTTACGAGTCGGGTGTTTGGGATAGATGGAGTATACTTCCAAAAGCAGGCAGAACTCCTGCAGCCTTTACAATCCAAAATTTACGATGCCATTGAAAAAGTATCGCGAAAAAATAACCTCGCCGTTCTTTTCGATAAAGCTGCAGGCCCCTCTGCAATTATTTATACAGATCCAAGGCATGATTATTCAGAGTTTGTCTTGGAAGAATTAGGAATTGAAGAAAACAATTAAATATACACCAAATGATGAAAGTAAACGTTATCCTAGCTTCTCTAGCATTGCTAGTGGTAGGATTCACCGCCCAAGCTCAAAGCACTATCAAAATCGGGTACACGAGCGTAGAATTAATAATGGACCTGATGCCAGAAATGGAGCAAATTGGAGCTGATGTACAAGATTACCAAACCCAGCTTCAAACGAACATTCAAACCAAAGCAGCAGATTTCCAAAAACAAGTAGAAGCATATCAACAAGCTGCACCTACGATGACAGAAACTGCTAGAGCAACAAAAGAACAAGAATTGACCAAGCTTAGAGACGATCTTCAGAAGTACGAGCAAGATGCACAAGTATCGTATCAGCGCAAACTTCAAGAATTGTTGGAGCCTGTACAAACCAAGGTAATCAACGCAATCAATGCGGTAGCTGCAGAAAACAATTATACCCACATCTTTGCAGAAACAGCTGGACAATCACCCATCTTGTTGTATACAAAAGAAGAAGATAAGTTCACTGAATTGGTTTTGACCAAATTGGGAATTCCAATTCCAGAAAGACCTGCTCAAAACTAATAAAAAATGGCCGGCCCTAGTGGCCGGTTTTTTTATGCCTAAAAAATCACCCAAAGACATCTTACTCAAGAGTCAAGAACCACTCCTCGTTGACTTCTATGCAGATTGGTGTGGCCCTTGCCAAACCTTAACTCCAATTCTGGAAAAGGTCATTGATGAACTTGAAGGGAAAATTACGCTTTTCAAAGTCAATATAGATAAGCATCCACAGCTCGCCCAACAGTTTGCTATACGATCCATTCCACACCTCATGCTATTTAAAAGAGGGAAGATTTTGTGGCGCAAAGGCGGACTACTCACCCGTGCTGAATTAATGAAGCAGCTTAAAGCTGTAGTATAAAAGAAAAGGGGCGTTTGCCCCTTTTTTTAAATATAATATTTCAATCGAATTACCTCTTGTTCAGAAAGAAAGCGGTAATGACCACGCTTTAAATCTTTCTTGTCTAATCCGGCATACATCACCCGATCCAAAGCGACTACTTCATAACCCAAATGTGAAAAAATCCGTCTCACAATTCGATTTCTACCAATGTGGATTTCTAAACCTAGGATGGCCCTATCTTTGGAGAGCACTTGCAGATCATCTACCTTGGCATCCCCATCCTCTAAAGTAAGCCCCTCCCTAATTTCTTCCTCATCCTTTGCCGTCAATGCCTTATCCAAGGTTACCTGATAAATTTTCTTAATCTCATTAGAAGGATGGGATAACTTAGCTGCTAGTTCACCGTCATTTGTAAAAACCAACAAACCTGTTGTATTTCTATCCAAACGGCCAACAGGAAATATTCGCTCCTCACAAGCATTTTCTACCAATTTCATCACGGTCTTTCGCTCCATTGGATCTTCAGTGGTGGTAATAAAATCCTTTGGCTTATTCAGTAAAACATAAACCGGCTTTTCGGGATTAATTTTCTTTCCTTGAAAAACTACATGATCCGTCTTTTTTACCTTGTATCCCATCTCCTGAATTACCACACCATTGACCACTACCAACCCTTTCAAAATAAGTTCGTCGGCCTCCCTGCGGCTACAAATACCTGAATTTGCCACGTATTTGTTGAGACGAATCAACTCCTCCGCTTCTTTTTGCTTTTTTTTCTGAGGTAACTTATCAAAATCATACGTCGGCCGTTCCGCATCTAGCGCTACAAATTTGCTTCTATTCTTTCCAAACCCCCTTTTTTCTGTAGCCCCTTCACTAGTGAATGGCTTGGATTCAATCCCAAAAATTGGCTTTTGGTCTTTTCCCCTCCCTTTGTATACACGTCTTTCTCCTGGAGCAAGGGAAGTCGGTTCCTCCGAAAAATTGGTTCTTCCTCCTTTATTTTTTGAAAAAGAAGCAGGCTTCGATTGTTCCCCTTTTTTGAACCCTGGTTTTTCACCACGGACTGGACGAGGACTAGACTCATTGAATTTCCCTCCAAATTTCTTTTCTCCTCGGCTATCTCCTTTTTTAAATCGATTCGGTGAGTCTCCAAATGTTTTGTTCTCTTTCCAATCGGAAGACTTCTCCCCACGAGAAGGTCTGCCTTCCCCTGGGGTAGCCGGTTGATCCTTAAAAAATCTACCTTTTGAAGCTCCTTTATACGGAGCTCCTTCTGCGTTTCTCTTTTCGAAAGGTTTCTTTTCAGCAGCACCTTCTTTTTTTCCAAAGAATTTGCCTTTTCCTGAATCTGAAGAGTTTTCTTTTTTAGAGAAGGAAGATCCTCTTGTCGATTTTTTGTTGCCAGCGCCTTCTCCCTCTTGTTTGTCCGAACCAAAAAATGGTCTTCTTGGATTATTTTTTTTCATACTATTGCAGCATCACTGCTGTAGGGGGTTGATTGAACTTACCTTCTGAATTTCAAAGGTTTATTTGGTCCGCAAAGATAGGTGTATTGCTAGCAATACAAATTCAAAATTCAAAATATTCTTTAGTCTACTCCTTTATTTTTGTAATAATATTCTGTTGCATGGCGCACAGAACCCTGGGTAATGAGTAATTCATTTGCTAATTCGTAGGATATTCCTGTTACCTCCATGATCATTTTTGTTCCACGATCTACCAGCTTGGCATTAGAAAGCTGCATGTCTACCATCTTATTGCCTTTCACTCGTCCCAGTTTGATCATCACTGCAGTGGAAATTGTATTCAAGACCAGCTTTTGCGCCGTTCCTGATTTCATCCGTGTACTTCCCGTGACAAATTCTGGACCTACCACTACCTCTAAGGGATGATCCACCTCCTTACCTAATGGAGAATCGGGGTTACAAGAAATTCCTCCCGTAAGCAAGCCCATTTCTTTGGCTTTTCGCACTCCCCCCAATACGTAGGGAGTACTTCCAGAAGCAGCAATGCCTATCACCGTATCCAAGGTAGAAAACCCATAGGCTTGTATGTCTTTCCATGCCTGTTCTACATCATCCTCGGCATGCTCCACAGCTTTTCGAATAGCTGAATCCCCGCCTGCAATAAGTCCGATGACCCAATCGTGCGGTACACCGTAGGTAGGTGGACACTCAGAGGCATCCAAAATTCCCAAGCGTCCACTTGTACCGGCACCTATGTAAAAAAGCCGTCCACCTTCGCGCATTCTAGGCACAATAGCATCCACCAAGGCTGAAATTTGCTGCAGTTTTTGCTGGACAGCTGGAGCAACCTTATGATCCTCTGCATTGATTTTTTCGACCAACTCATAGGCAGACATCTGCTCCAAATTATCGTAGCTAGAGCTACTCTCAGTTATTTTTTTCATACCATTTCTTGGTGGTAAAGGGTGAGTCCTGCAATGGGGCTTTCTAAAATCAGGCCTACCTGCATCCCCCGATCTGTAGCTGCCTTACGTAGAATAGTAGCATTGTAGTAGGCAATAGAGCCTACAAAGTGAACTGGCTTGGATTTAAAATCGGGGTATTTGCAAACATGCTTGCTAAAGAATCTTTGAAATGCATCGTAATACAAGCCATAACAATACGGATCTGTCTTGTGCTCAGTAATAAAACGACAAAAACTTGCGAGGTAGCGGTTGGGAAATGGCTTGCGATAGACCTGCTCTTGTATCCCATACTGAGAAAGTTGAAAGTGGTCAATTGCAGCTTGTCGAATGGCCGCGGGCATTTCTTCATGTATAAAATCTTGTAGAAATTTCCTGCCCACATCACTTCCTCCTCCTTCATCCCCCAAAATATACCCTGCAGCTGGCCGAGAGGCAATTATATTTTCACCATCGTAATCACAGCTATTTGAACCAGTTCCTAAAATGCAGGCAATGCCAGCACGATGTCCACAGGTAGCTTTAGCTGCAGCCAAGAGATCATGGTCTATTTGAATTTCTGCAGTTGGGAAGATGGCACGCAGCGCTTGCGCTACCTCCACCTTCTTTTCAGGAGCAGCACATCCCGCGCCATAATAATAAATCTCTTCCACCTTACCGGAAAGATTCAACAAAAAATCCTGCTTCAACTGTGCAATCATCTCTTCCACACTCAGGTAATAGGGATTAAAACCTATTCCTCTATACTGACTGATTTGGCCGTCTTTGTGAATTACCCGCCAATCGGTTTTACTTGATCCACTATCTGCTATTAAAATCATCTGGTTGAAGGTGGCCGATGGCCTCAAATTTTTCAAATACTTTTTTGGTGTGTGGTGCGTCTTTTAGTTCTTTAGTCAAATCCTGGCCCGCCCAATGTTCGTAATGCTTTCCATTTTTCCATAGCTTGGAAGAAGTCACGTCGTAAATAACTCCTTGAAAGGCAACCCATATTTCAGGCTTATCCTGACCATTTCGAAGTGCTAGCTGCTGACGCGTATATCGGTGCATCAATAGAGCTTGATTTGTGCAGTTACCCAGCGCTCTGGAATTTCTCCTTGCTGTGCTTGTTGGTAGTCTGCATAGCTGCATGGAACAATACTTACCCGCTCAAACCGACTTGTATCCTGGTAGGGAATTTCCATCCACCATTTTCCACTTCGCTTGCTCTTGTAAAACACCAAGGTATTGGGCTTGGAATCCATGGAAACAGTATATTTTAGGTAGGCAGCACTCTTGAAGGATAAGGAATCTTTTCTACTGTAAAACCCTTCTATAAAGTACCAAATCATTACTGCTGCCACTTGTGCAGTTTTATTGTGCGTGTCATCGAAATAGGGATCATACCCGTAGATCCCAAAGGAACTTAGCTTTTCATTTGCTCCCGCAAACCAACAAATTTGACTTGCTTCATCTCCCGTCAATCCAAATGGCTGCGCATTCACTGCTCCAGGAGCTACAGAAGACTGAATTGCACTCAAATCAAAGCTGACTAAGTCTGCATCCCGAACCAAGGGTTCAACTTCCTGAAACTTATCTCGAAGCTGGCCCAGCCGCTTAGCTTCAAAATAGAGCTTTTCCAATGCGCTCAATAAAGAAGGATCAACTAGAAAACTCTGGTACCCCAAGTGGGTGGAGGAAAATAAGAAATTGGGCTGATGAAGCACAATCTCTTGAGTATGTCGGTCACTTTCTGGTCCTGTCTCTTCCATATCAATTTTGGAATCCACCGTGAGTAACGTAACCAGCTTTTTCAATTTCTGGTAGGAAAGGTATTGCCCATAATCCAGATCGTGCGAACCCCCAAAAAAGATCGGCAAAATCTGTTGGCGCATCAGGTACTCACCTACCTGTCGAATATTCTGGTAGGTATCGTTCAGGCTATCGCCAGAAATAAGATCCCCTAAATCTGCCACTTGGTAAGGAATCACACCTCTTTTGAGTTGGTATAACTTCTCTCGGATTTCGGAACTAGCGCGGCCAATACTTCCAGAATGCTTGACTCCTCGACTTTCCTTCAAGCCAACAAGTGCCAATTGAATACCCTTAAGGTCTGGAAAGCCCTGGTAATGCATGGAAAGCTGTTTAAAAATTGAATTTTCGGGATAGCCTTTTTCTACAACAGCAGATTCCACAGGCTCAAAAAAGGAAGAAATAATCATGGAAAGTCTTTAGGTGTTTAAAACTAATCAAAAATGATACCTAAAAAAAAATCCTGCAGAGCAGGATTTTATGTTGTGATTTAACCACCAAAATCGTCAAATCGAATGTTTTCTTTAGGGATTCCCAAATCGTCAAGCAACTTAAGTACAGCAGCGTTCATCAACGGAGGACCACATAAGTAATATTCTACCTCATCTGGCTCTGGGTGGTTTTTCAAGTAGTTTTCAAACAATACCTGGTGAATGAATCCAACATACCCATCTGCCTCTCGATCTTCCAAGGAAGTCTTGATCTTCCAATTGTCTTCTGGGAGTGGCTCAGAGAGTCCAATGTGGAAATTGAAGTTCGGGAAATCCTTTTCGATGGCACGGAAATGAGGGGTATAAAACAACTCTTTTTTGGAACGCCCCCCATACCAATAAGAAACTTTACGCTGAGTTTTTTCAGTATGAAATAGGTGGAAAATTTGCGCTCTCAATGGAGCCATACCTGCGCCACCACCAATATAAATCATCTCTCTCTGGGTTGGATTGATATGGAACTCTCCATAAGGTCCAGAAATGGTAACTTTATCGCCTGGCTTTCTACCAAATACATAGGAAGAACAAACTCCTGGATTGACATCCATCCATCTGTTATTAGCTCTGTCCCAAGGTGGAGTAGCGATTCGAATGGTCAACATCACAATATTGCCTTCAGCAGGGTGGTTGGCCATAGAATAGGCACGGAATAGCGGCTCGTCGTTTTTCATCACCAAGCTCCACAGACCAAACTTATCCCAATCACTCTTGTATACATCCACAGGGTGACCCAATTCAGGATGTGGTGTTATGTCCATGTCCTTGAAGTTGACTGTGATGGCGGGAACGTCTACTTGGATATAACCCCCTGCCTCAAAATGAAGGGTTTCCCCTTCAGGAAGTTTTACTTTAAATTCTTTGATAAACGTAGAAACGTTGTAGTTGGAGATTACTTCACACTCCCACTTTTTAATTCCAAAAATCTCCTCAGGAACTCGGATTTTCATGTCCTGCTTTACTTTCACCTGACAAGCTAAACGAACATGTCCTTGCTGCTCAGCGCGACTAAGGTGGCCTACTTCAGTAGGCAATACATCCCCCCCACCATCGTCAACAATGCATTTACACATTGCACAAGTTCCTCCTCCACCGCAGGCAGATGGAAGAAATATTTTTTGATTGCCAAGAGTAGATAGCAAACTTGATCCTGCAGAAGCGACAATAGGGTTGCCTTCATCCCCGTTGATGATGATCCTAACATCTCCTGAATTGACCAATTTGGACTGAGCAAATAGAAGAATAAATACCAGCAACAAGATTATTGCGGTGAATGCTACAATGGAAGTAATGATTACAGAACCCATGAACTCTAATTTTTTCTTTTTTAAAGGAAAACCCCGTTTTTAGGAGTACAAATATATTTATTAATCAGGAATGGCCGCCAAAAATAACGGCAAATTTGGAGGAGATTTTTGTCTTCTTCCGAGTGGTTTAACTGATTAATTCTTCAATAGGTTTAGTAAAGTGCTCAACTTTACTTTCAACTGTCTTCTATCGACAATGAAATCCAAAAATCCATGTTCCAAGACAAATTCTGAACTTTGAAAACCCTTCGGCAAATCCTTACCGATGGTTTCACGAATGACTCGAGGACCAGCAAATCCAATCAATGCTCCTGGTTCGGCAATGTTGAAATCCCCCAACATAGCATAGGATGCAGTGACACCACCAGTAGTGGGATCGGTAAGTAAGGAAATGTAGGGAATCCCTGCTTTATCCAATAAAGCTAATTTGGCTGAAGTTTTGGCCATTTGCATCAAAGAAAACCCTGCTTCCATCATCCGAGCACCTCCAGATTTAGAAATCATCAAAAATGGAATTTTATGTTTCAAAGAATGATCTATAGCTCTGGCAATTTTTTCACCTACCACAGATCCCATTGAGCCTCCAATAAAATTAAAGTCCATGCAGGCAATGACTATCTCCTCTCCATTCATTTTGCCATAGGCAGTTCTTACCGCATCATTCAATTCTGATTTGGTAATGGTGGCCTCAATTCGAGAGGAATAGGATTTGGTATCAACAAATTTTAAAGGGTCCCCAGATTTCATCCCTTCGTCCAACTCCGTAAAAACATTACTATCAAAAAGAATTTCAAAATATTCTTTTGAACCAATTTTTACATGAAAATCATCAGTTGGAGATACATACGCATTACTTTTCAGCTCACGGGTATGGACGATTGTCCCGCTTGGGGTCTTAAACCACAATCCATCTGGGGTATCTTTTTTTTCCGCAGTAGAAGTCTTAATTCCCTTATCAGTTCTTTTAAACCAAGCCATACAACTATTTTAATTGTTCTAACGCCTCAAAGGTGACAAATTTAGCTTGAAACTCTCGTAATTAAAATTTTCTTTTCCCCCTCCTTTGAAGTGAAGGAATCATTAGACGAAATTATCTTTTTATGAGGATAATTTTTTAGTACTTTAAACACGGTTAACGCCCTTTTTCCCCTACCTACGAACCCAGAAATACCCATGAGTTTATCCCTACTCCTACTAATTTCAGCGATTATCCTTTTTCTTGCTTACCGAATTTATGGAAAATACGTATACAGTAAATTTGGGCTGAGCAATACTAGAAAGGCACCTTCGCATACCCATCGAGACGGCATAGATTATGAGCCAAGCAAGCCAATCGTAGTTTTAGGACATCATTTTGCCTCGATTGCTGGCGCAGGCCCCATAGTCGGACCCATCATTGCAGTCACCTTTGGCTGGGTACCTGCAGTCATCTGGATTTTATTGGGTGGGATTTTCTTTGGTGCAGTCCATGATTTGGGAAGTATGGCTGCTTCTTTACGAACAGAAGGAAAATCCATCGGAGTCATTATCCGAAACCAAATTGGTGTAAAGGGTAAGCAGTTATTTGTGATTTTCAGCTTCTCAACCTTGATCCTTGTGATCGGCGTCTTCGCAGATATCATTGCCAAAACATTCGTTGCTAATCCAGGTGTAGCATCTGCATCCCTATTATTTATCTTTTTGGCAGTGGCTTTTGGCTTCGTTAATCGCTGGATTGGTAACAAAACCATCTCCTTTATCGCACTCACAGTGGTCGGAGTAGTTTTAATGTATTATTTCGTGTATTTAGGAACACAAACACCTTTAATTCTAGATTACCAAATCTGGGTAGGAGTACTCTTGATTTATGCTTTTATTGCCTCAGTCACCCCTGTTGCCTTATTGCTGCAGCCTAGAGACTATTTGAATAGTTACCTACTTTACGGCATGATGATCGCTGCAGTAGCCGGAGTTATCATTGCAGATCCACAAATTCAGATGAGTACCGAAGTCATGCCTTCCTCAGAAAGCCTAGGTTATATCTTTCCAGTTTTATTTGTAACCATTGCCTGTGGGGCAATCTCTGGATTTCATTCCCTCGTCGCCTCTGGAACTACCTCAAAGCAACTAGATAAGGAAAGTGATGCCAAGATTGTTGGATTTGGAGGGATGCTTATTGAGTCTTTCCTCGCCATTATCGCTGTTGGAGCGGTAGTGATCCTTTCGCGTCAAGAGTATACCGAACGATTGACCATTGAAGGTCCCGTCGCCCTTTTTTCGACAGGTCTCGGAGGAATGATTGCAAGTTTGGGTCTATCCGAAACCTTTGCAGTGGGCTTTGTCGCGCTAACGGTTTCTGCTTTTGCCTTGACTACACTAGATACCTGTACCCGATTGGCAAGATTTACTTTGCAAGAATATTTTGAAGACATGCCCCAACCCGCTGCCCAGGTCATGGCCAAAAACCGATACATTTCTACCACAATTGTCATCGTTCTCTCGATGCTGTTATTAGGATCGGGAGAATTTTCCCTGTTATGGCCCATTTTCGGTTCAGCCAACCAGCTTCTTGCAGCCTTAGCCTTGCTCACAATTGGGGTTTGGCTAATCAAAAAGAAGATCTCCGCCACCTTCGTGACCATCCCCATGTTTTTTATGTTCACGGTCACCCTAGCTTCTTTGGGATTATTCGCTTGGAAAAACTACCAAGAAGCTGGCTATGTGTTGGCCTTGATTGCTTCCCTACTATTTGTCCTGGCTATTGCTTTAATCGTTTTGGCCATCCAAAGCCTAAAAAAAGAGGCCAAGATTGCCGAAAAGACATCCTGACCCCAGCCTAGAAATAAACTTATTTAATCCACTCTATCTTGCCTTGCCCTTGCCACGGTATAGGCAACTGCTTTTCGGCCTTGATCCAATCCAGCATCCTTTTCAAAACGGGTATTGGTAGCTTGGAAATCTTCTTGATTGGCTAGGTAAGGAGCTCCAATGGATATAGAAAGTATCGCCTCTTCTAAATTCTGGTCTTCAACTTCATAAATTTTATCCTCCCAACCCGCTTCAATGGACCTATTCACTGAGAAATAGAACGCATAGTAGCCAAAATGAAATAAGACAACGCAAAAAAGGAGCGCTAGAGCTACTGCGTTTTTCAATTCAGCGAATGTTTAATCAAAAATTGAAAGAATTGAGATTAAAAACAATAGGATTCCCGAGTTTCTTTACTTTAGGAGAACTGTCCAATTAACTGACACAGATAGCTCAATACCAACAAGATAACGGCAGCCATGCCATACACCTGAATGACCTTAAGCCGATTAAACTGGTCCAAAAACCAGAGTACGAGCACCGGACGAATCAGGCCTAGGACCAAAAGGAACCCGGATCCGATCCCCAATCCAAAGGAGA
>JAURGC010000053.1 GCA_030833985.1 Algoriphagus sp.
AGCAGTTACCACCCCATCCACCTACCAAACTAGTCAAGATCGGTATCCAGTGATTTACTTGCTGCATGGGGGATCTGGATCGTTCTCAGATTGGCATCAAAAGGTGACCCAAAAAGGAATAGTCAATCAACTTGCAGAGACCTACAATGTAGTGATTGTCACTCCAGGAGTGGGTCCAGCTAGCTATTATTACGACAGTCCTTTACTAGATTCGGTTCGGTACGAAACCTACATGATCCAAGAATTAATTCCATTTATTGATTCACAGTACCGCACCCTAGCCCAAAAAGAATCCCGAGCCATTACCGGCCTATCCATGGGAGGACATGGAGCAATTACTTTGGCTGCCAAGCATCCGGAGTTGTTTGTAGCAGCTGGAAGCATGAGTGGGGTTATGAATATTGATACCGACCTTTGGAAGGTTGGAGAAGACTTTAGAAACTTGCGAAAAAAGGGGCAACTAGAAATGCTCGGTGCAATCAATTACAAAGCCCCCCAATTCAATCCTTACACAGCGGTAGGCCTCGTAGACCAACTCAAGGACCAAGGGGTTGCGGTAATTATTGATTGTGGAGTAGATGATTTTTTAATAGAAACCAATCGGCAAATGCACGGAATATTACTGGATAAAAAAATTGCGCATGAGTACATTGAAAGACCTGGAGCACATACCTGGACCTACTGGACTGAAGCTGTACCAGTACAGTTTTCCTTTTTAAATAAGTACCTCCAACGAACCCCTTAAAAGATAAGGGAAACCCTACCCTTCAAAAATTCACTTAATTTAGATTTTCTTTTTCCGTTTTCATACGAAATGTCCTTGTTTGACCCCATCCGTCCCTATTTCGATGCAGAAGTGAATGCTGCCATCCAAGAGATTTTAGACCAAAGCATGCTAGCTTCTATGATGCAATTTACTTTTCCAGAAGACCTCCATCACTCATGGAAGGAACGGATGAAACACACCCATTCCCTTCGTGATTTTCAAATTAACTTTATTTATCCTGCCGTTAAAAAAGTACTGGAAATGAGTTCCGAAGGGCTGACCTTAAGCGGATTTGACCAATTAGAACCCAATACTGCCTACCTATTTATTTCAAATCACCGGGACATCATTTTAGACACCTCCCTTTTGAATGCATGTTTGTACGAAAACGGTCTGGTAATGACCACTTCTGCCATAGGAGATAATTTGATAAAAAAGCCTTTTTTACTTACACTATCCAAACTCAATCGGAATTTCGCCATTCGTAGGGGACTAAGTGGTAGAGCCCTTCTGGAGAGTTCCTTACTCGCTTCCCAATTCATTCATAAATCCCTGTTACGTGAAAATCGATCTGTTTGGATGGCACAACGCGAAGGGAGAACGAAAGATGGAAACGACCTCACTCAGAAAGGAGTATTGAAGATGCTTACCTTAGCAGAGAAAGGAAGCAATCCTTTTGGCTTCTTTGAAAAAATCCAATTGGTTCCTATTTCCATTTCTTATGAATACGATCCTACGGATTCCTTAAAAATTCCTGAATTGATTGCCAAAGCGCGAGAAGAAAAATATATAAAAGGAGAAAACGAAGACTTTATTACCCTGTTGAGCGGAATCCTCGGACCTAAAAAACGAATTCATATTCAAGTAAATAAAGTGCTAACTGACGAAATACGTCAATTCAAAAAAGAAGATCTTACTCAAAATGAGAAATTGAGTAAGCTAACCGAACTTATCGATCAAGAAATTAGGAAAGGCTATAAGCTTTGGCCTAGCAATTACATTGCCTACGACCTACTGTACAAGAAGGGCCAGTTTACAAAACAATATAGTCCATCGGAAAAAGAAAGTTTTGAAAAGCGCCTAGCCCAAAAGGTGGACCCAAGTAATCCCTTGGAAGTGGAAAACTTTTTGAATATGTATGCCAATCCTGTTGTGAATCAACTCGGTCCTAATTTTTGAAAGTCCTACTCGATAGGCACTGGTTAAAAAAGTTAACCTTTATATTTTCCTTGGCATAGAAAAATAAGGTATTCCTCAAAAAAGCGGATAGATAGTAGCAGAGAAATACGTAGTTTAGGAAGTAAACTTTTTCTCCAATGAAAAAAACAGCATTTCTCTTTTGTCTCTGCTTTGTTGTTTGGAATTTAAGTCCGGCACAAAGTCCTAAAATAGCAGTAGGACACATTCAAACCCCTTTAGGAGAACTTTGGATTGAGTTAGATGAGCGTACGCCTAACCATAAACAAAGTTTTATTGAACTCGCTGAGGCAGGTTATTGGGATTCACTAACTTTCAATCGGGTGATTCCAAATTTTGTAGCTCAAGGAGGCTGCCCCGATACTCCAGCCGGCTTTACCGATCCAGAATACCTTTTGGAACCTGAATTTCACCCTGAATTGAAACACGTATATGGAGCTTTGGGAGCAGGTCGTGACGATAATCCAGGTAAACTTTCCGCTCGTTGCCAATTTTACATCGTTCAGAATCCAGCAGGAATACCTCGCCTAGATGGAGATTACACTATTTTTGGCCGAGTAATCAAGGGATTGGATATCATCGATCGCATCGTGAATGTAGCGCGAGATCCAAAAGACCAACCGCTTGAACCGCTCTCACTTCAAGTCAGTATTAAATATCTGAATACAAAAGAATTCACAGCACTATTTTCTCCAATTACTCATGAATAAGCCCATCCGAATATTGGTAGTAGGCTGCGGAAATATGGGTGCATCTCATGCCAAAGCCTACCATTACCTCCCCGATTTTGAGATTTGTGGACTAGTTTCTAGAGGGGATTCCAAGGTACGCCTGCAAGAAAAATTAGCCAGCAACTATCCGCTTTTTGATGATTTCGAGACTGCATTGGCCACCAGTAAACCTGATGCAGTATGTATCTCCACTTACCCAGAGACCCATGAAGTATTTGCCTGTAAGGCTATGGAGGCTGGCTGCCATGTATTCTTGGAAAAACCCCTAGCCATTAACCTTGCAGGAGCTAGACGAATTATAGCAAAAGCCCAAGAAACGAATAAAAAAGTAGTGGTAGGCTACATTCTCAGACACCATCCCTCATGGATTAGATTTATTGAAGAAGCACAAAAACTAGGTAAGCCCCTGGTAATGCGGATGAACCTCAATCAGCAAAGCCAAGGCTACATGTGGGAGGTCCATCGAAATTTGATGAATTCCCTAAGCCCTATCGTCGATTGTGGAGTCCATTACATCGATGTAATGTGTCAGATGACCCGGTCCAAACCGATTTGGGTAGCTGCAATCGGTGCACGACTTAGCGAGGAAGTTCCTGACAACAACTACAACTACGGACAATTACAAATTCGATTTGAAGATGGATCGGTCGGCTGGTATGAAGCAGGTTGGGGACCAATGATTAGTGAAACAGCCTTCTTTATAAAAGATGTGATGGGTCCAAAAGGATCGGTATCCATTGTAGCCAAAACTGCCAGTGCTGCAGGACAGTCGGACCAAATCGATGCGCACACCAAAACAGAATCCCTTCTTATTCATCACGCAGACCTAAACGAAAAGCAATTATTTTCTAAAAAAGACGAATGGATAACTCTTACCGATGAACCCAACCACCAGGAACTTTGCAATCGGGAGCAATTGTATTTCTTGCAGGCCATTCGTACCAATACTGACCTTTCTGATCATTTGGAGGATGCATTAAATAGTCTTAAAATAGCTTTTGCTTGCGATGAATCTGTTAAAACAGGCGTCGGGGTACCTTTGTGAGCTAGCGATAATCTAGAAAATGAACTCTTTTGAAAATGAAAAATAAAACCATCCTAATTACTGGAGGAGCAAGTGGAATAGGGCTTGCTATTGTAGAAAAATTTGGGGCTGCAGGTAGTCGTGTTTTTTTCATCGATTCCAACCAAAAAGAGGGGGAAATAGTTGAAAAAAGAGGACGAGAAAAAGGTTGGTCGCTTTACTTTTTGAATGCAGACATCCAAAATGAAGCACAAATCCATCAAGCAATTGAATCAATTCCTAGCAAACTAGATGTTTTGATCAACAATGCAGGTATTCCCCATATTGGAACCTTAGGTAGTACCCATACAGCTGATTTTGAGCGACTGTTTGCAGTGAATGTCAAGGGGCTATTTTTATGCAGCCAAGCAGCACTCCCAAAATTGATAGAAAATGGGGGTGGTTCCATACTCAACATGTGTTCCGTGGCAGCTACAATAGGTATCCCAGACCGATTTGCTTATAGCATGACCAAGGGAGCTACACTTTCCATGACCTTAAGTATTGCCAGAGATTACGTGCATCATGGGATTCGCTGCAATTGCATCTCTCCAGGAAGAGTACATACCCCTTTTGTCGATGGTTTTTTAGCAAAAAATTACCCAGGTAAAGAAGAGGAGATGTTTGAAAAACTTGCAGCTACCCAACCTATTGGAAGAATGGGAACCCCCTCAGAAATAGCAGAAATGGCCTATTTCATTTCCTCAGACCAGGGACAGTTTATTACAGGTTCCAACTTCACCGTCGATGGGGGCTTTTCTGGAATAAAAATGTAAATACCTTCACTCAAAACCACAATAAACCATGAAATTAATCCGATTTGGAGCACCCGGCCAAGAACGCCCAGGAATAGAAGATTCTTTCGGGAAAAAACTGGATTGTTCTTCCTTTGGAGAAGATTGGAATGAATCATTTTTTGAAAATAATGGCTTGAATCGACTGAATCAATGGTTGAAAATCAACCAAGTCCTATTGCCAGAAATTTCTTCAACTAGTCGCCTAGGGGCCCCTATAGCCCGCCCTTCAAAGATTATCTGCATTGGACTTAACTATCGGAAGCATGCTGAAGAGGCCGGTATGCCTGTTCCTGAAGCCCCTATCCTCTTTATGAAGGCGAGCAGCTCCCTATGTGGGCCATTTGATCCCATTTACATCCCTAAAAATTCCACTCAAACCGACTGGGAAGTCGAACTAGCTGTGGTGATTGGTAAAAGAGCCAAGTACATCAAGAAAGAAAATGCATACAACTACATCGCTGGCTATTGCATCCACAATGATGTGAGCGAACGAGACTTCCAGCTGCGGCAAGGAGGGCAATGGACCAAAGGAAAGAGTGCCGACCACTTTGCCCCCTTAGGACCTTACCTTGTTCCCAAAGAAGAAATTCCAAATCCTCACCAACTCTCGATTTGGCTTGAGGTCAATGGCAAACTGCTTCAAAATAGTACTACCGCGGATTTGATTTTTGATATTCCTACGTTAGTGGCCTATGTGAGTAATTACATGACACTTCTTCCTGGTGACGTTATCTCAACAGGTACCCCTTCCGGGGTAGGGATGGGCTTACCAGAACCGAGATACCTAGTTCCTGGAGACCGAGTTCGTCTTGGGATCGAAGGTTTAGGTGAATCAGAACAAGTAGCAATTCTCGACCCAGAAGCATGAAAATTGACTCCCACCAACACTTCTGGCACTACAACCGGAAACGCCATGATTGGATCGGACCAGAAATGGAGAAGCTACAACGGGATTTCCTTCCAGAAGACCTTTATCCCCTTCTCCAATCCGCTCAAGTAGAGGGATGTATTGCCGTACAAGTAGAAGAACATGTTCGGGAAACTGACTTTCTACTTGAACTTAGCGAATCCTACCCTTGGATTCTGGGGGTGGTAGGCTGGGTAGAATTGGCGCAAGACAATTTAGAGGAACAGTTAGACGCTTGGAATGAAGCAAATAACCTAGTGGGATTTCGAGAGATTTTACAATCTAAAGCACCTGAATACCTGTTACGAAAGGAATTTATTCGTGGCCTACAAAAACTAGGAAGTCGAGACTATACCTACGATTTACTTACCTATCCCCACCAGCTGCCAACTGCATTAATTTTAGTGGACAAATGTCCCAATCAGCGTTTTGTTATCGACCATTTGTCCAAACCTGACATCAAGACTGGGGATTGGAAAGCATGGAAAAAAAGCCTGCAGCCCTTTGGAGAGCGCGAACTCGTCTATACCAAGGTTTCGGGACTGGTGACCGAGGCTGACTGGAAAAGATGGAGTACCAACGAACTCTACCCCTACCTGGAGATTGCCTTGGAAATCTTTGGTCCAAAACGGCTATTATTCGGAAGTGATTGGCCTGTGTGTTTGGTAGCAGCAGAATACGAGCAGGTCCTTGAGGTCATCGAATCGTTTACCCATTCACTTTCTAGCAGTGAAAAAGAAGCTATTTTAGGAGGTACTGCTCAAGAATTTTATAAAATTTAATTCGTATCGAACTAAACATGACATGGATTTACAACTTCAGGATAAAGTTATTCTAGTTTCAGGTGGTGCAAAAGGTATCGGAGGAGCGATTTCACGAGGGCTTATCGAAGAGGGAGCAATTCCCGTCATCATTGACCCATCTGAGGTGGAGGCCCAGGAACTTCTGGCTTTTGCCCAGGGAAAAGCCTTGCACCTTAAAAAACGACTTTTCTCCGCAACAGATGCGCAAGAAGTAGTTCAGGCTACACTCTCCAGCTATGGTAGAATTGATGGACTAGTAAATAATGCAGGCACAAATGATGGGGTAGGATTGGAAAAAGGAAGCCCAGTGGCTTTCCTCGAGTCGGTCGAAAAAAATGTAGGTCATTATTATTTCCTTGCCCATTATGCCTTGGAAGCCTTGAAAAAATCCAAGGGAGTTATTCTTAATATCTCCTCTAAAACTGCCGTTACGGGGCAAGGCAATACCTCAGGGTATGTTGCTGCAAAGGGCGCCCAATTAGCCCTCACCCGAGAGTGGGCGGTAGAACTACTCCCCTATCATATTCGAGTCAACGCCCTTGTTCCTGCAGAGGTATATACTCCAATGTATTCCACCTGGATTCAGTCATTTCCAAATCCAACAGAAAAACTGGAAGAAATTAGCCGTAGGGTTCCTTTTCAAAATCGGATGACTACAGCCTCAGAAATCGCAAACATGGCACTATTTCTTCTTTCCGAAAAAGCTTCACACATCACCGGGCAGCATGTATTTGTTGACGGTGGTTATACGCACTTAGATAGAGCCTTATGAGCACCCAAGCCGAACTTATTCCCAAGAAACTAGTACTCCCCTTTATCCTAATCACCTCCTTATTCGCCCTTTGGGGATTCGCCAATGACATCACCAATCCCATGGTGGCTGCTTTTAAACGAGTCATGGAATTGACAAATACCCAAGCCTCTTGGGTACAACTGGCCTTTTATGGGGGGTATTTCACCATGGCCTTACCTGCTGCCTTTTTTATAAAAAAATACTCCTACAAAACTGGGATTCTATTCGGATTGGGACTATATGGTGTTGGAGCCTGTCTTTTTTACCCAGCAGCAGCATTAGAAAGCTATGGATTCTTTTTAGCAGCACTTTACATCCTCACCTTTGGATTGGCATTTTTGGAAACTACAGCCAACCCCTACATCCTGTCCATGGGACATGCGGCCACCGCTACGCAGCGCTTAAACTTGGCACAAGCCTTCAATCCTATGGGAGCTTTAGCGGGTCTATTTGTGGCAAAAACATTTATCCTCAACGATCTCCAAAGTTCTGCTACTGACGAATCCGGTAAAGTATACCTTTTTGATGGACTCGATGAAGCGGCCAAGGCAGCCATCCGCAGCAATGATCTACTGGTCATTCGAGATCCATATGTGATGCTTGGCCTCATAGTCTTGGCAATTTTGGTGGTGATTGCCTTGGTGAAAATGCCAGAAACAAAGGTTGAAGGTGGAAAAATAGCCTTTGTTCCTACCCTTAAGCGTTTGGTAAAGAATAGAAATTTTGTAGAAGGCACGCTAGCGCAGTTGGTGTATGTAGGTGCTCAAATTATGATTTGGACCTATATTTACCAATACGCTGAAGCACTGGGAATTCCAACCTACACCGCAGTCAATTATGCCTTTGCCTCCTTAGGTATGTTTTTAGTGGGACGTTGGATTTGTACTTTCCTTTTGCGGATTGTCCCTGCCACAAGTCTTTTGGCTTGGTTCTCCATACTAGCGATGGCTTTTACGCTAGGGGCGATTTTCATTTCTGGTATGGTAGGTCTCTATTCGCTTGTTGGAGTTAGTTTTGCCATGTCTTTGATGTTTCCCACGATTTATGGGATTGCTCTTGAAGGATTGGGAGAGGATGCTAAGTTTGGTGCTGCCTTCTTAGTGATGGCCATCGTGGGTGGAGCTATCATGCCCACCTTACAAGGAATGATTTTGGACTGGGGAGGATCAGGTTACACTGATCTCTTAATCCTTGGAGTTTCTGAAGTCAATTTCTCATTTACCTTGCCATTGGCATGTTTTCTATTCGTTTTTATATTCGCTATCCGAGCTCGCAAATAAGTTCATTCTCCTTTTTTCTAGTGCCATGAAAAGATTCGTCCTAATCTGTGATCTCAAAAATGAATCCGAGGCCATTGAAGCGTATGTTCGCTGCCACGAACAAGTAGATCCAGCCATCCTTGACAGTATACGTGTAGCGGGCATTCTTGAAATGAGCATTTACCGTTGGGAACAACGCCTCAGTATGATTCTTGTCACCTCCGATGACTTCAGCTTTGAGAAAAAAGCGGCATTGGATTTGGCAAATCCAAAAGTTCAAGAATGGGAAGCATTTCTAGGTCAGTACCAAACCAATCTTCCAGGTACTCCTCCCAACTGGAGATGGGCCCTCACCGAAAAAATATTTAGTTTTACCTCCTGAGAAAGGGTCGAAATACCTGAATTCAGTACTTACAAAAAAAATACCTGACACCATGAAATACCTACTAACCCTTCTGGCCTTCCTTGCGACTAGCCTAGCTTTTTCTCAAAACTATACCCTAAACTTATGGCCGGGATTACCTCCCTTACAAAAAGAATCGAACCTTCAGGAGCAAGCGGTTCAACAAGGAATTGTTCGTATCTCGAATGTTCAAATCCCAAGCATAGAAGTTTACTTGCCGACAATGCAAAGTGCCACCGGTGAGGCAGTTTTGATTTTTCCTGGTGGAGGATATGGCATTCTAGCTTACGATTGGGAAGGAACAGACTTTGCAAAATGGCTCAACTCCCATGGGATTGCAGGGATTGTAGTCAAGTACCGATTACCCCTATCAACCTCCCTCACTGATCCCAAGGAAGTCCCCTTACTTGATGCACAACGGGCAATCCGATTGGTACGGCAAAATGCGGAATCCTGGAATATCAACCCATCCAAGGTGGGGATCATGGGCTTCTCTGCCGGAGGGCATCTAGCGGCTACGTTAAGCACCTCATTTACACATGAATTACCCCTGGAAAAAGACGCAATCGACGCATTGCCTGCACGTCCTGATTTCTCAATTTTGGCCTATCCAGTCATCTCATTTAGAGATGCTGCTGCGCACAGTGGATCTAGAAAGAATCTACTCGGTGATCAGGCATCTTCAGAGTTGGTAGACCGCTTTTCAAATGAACTTCAGGTTACTACCGATACACCACCCACTTTCCTTGTACATGCCCAAGACGACAAAGGAGTACCCTTACAAAACTCCCTGCTTTATTTTCAAGCTTTGCATGCAAAAGGTGTAAAAGCAGCCTTACACATTTATCCAACGGGCGGACATGGATTTGCTTTTGGCTTAGGAAAAGGGGCTGTAGAAGGATGGAGAGAAGTACTGATCGATTGGATGAAAGAAATCGTCCAGTGATCCAAGTCATCTGCCACTAGTCCTTTCTACAAATTTTAATTCCAACTTTGAATCACATGCCCATTCGTGTTATTGCTTTCGATGCAGACGATACCTTATGGATCAATGAAACCTATTTCCGGGAAGCAGAAGAAAAATTTGCCAGCTTGCTGGAAGATTTCTTGCCTCAGCATGCGATCATGAAAGAACTTTACCGCACCGAAATTACAAACCTTAATCTCTATGGTTACGGGATAAAGGGTTTCATGCTTTCGATGATTGAGACGGCGCTTCGTGTCTCAGAACAACAATTACCTATCCGGCTAGTCGAAAAAATTATTCAAATTGGCCAAGAAATGCTGGGTAAACCAGTCGATTTATTACCAGGGGTAGAAGAGGTACTAAAATCACTCCAAGGGCACTACCGAATCGTCCTAGCTACCAAAGGGGATTTGGTGGATCAGGAACGGAAACTCTATAAATCTGGATTGGAAGGATACTTTCATCATATTGAAATCATGAGCGAAAAACGAACTTCGGATTATGAAAAACTGATTGGTCATCTCGATATCCAAGCCAGCGAATTTGTGATGATCGGCAATAGCCTCAAGTCAGATATTCTTCCCGTATTGGAACTTGGAGGATATGGAATCCATGTGCCTTTTCATACCACTTGGGTTCATGAACAAGTGGAACATGAGGTCATCCACGAACGCTTTTTGACCGCAGCCCACCTTGATGAAGCAGCAGGACTTATCCATTCCTTTTTATAAAAAATACATGGATCGTCTAAAATCCTTGTTTTTAGTTCAACTATTTATCATCTACACCCGCTACTTGATTGGAGGCGCATTTGTTTTTGCCAGTATCATCAAGATTAAAGGAAAACGATTTACCACCTATTCCCAAGAAGATGCACCTATTGGCTCTGCCATGCACTTTTTTGAAGTACTCTACCAAACAGGGCTTTACTGGCAGTTTATAGGATGGGCACAATTGCTGGCAGGATTCTTATTGATGACCCAGCGCTATGCCAAGCTTGGTGCAGTTGCCAATTTTCCTATCCTGCTGAATGTGTTTGTAATTACTATTTCAATGGAATTTAAAGGAACATCCTTGATCACCGGGTTGATGCTTGCAGCAAACGTACTGCTGCTCCTTTGGCACTGGGGAGAACTACGTACCTTGATTAATTTACCCTCCCAAGCAGAATCCAAAAATCAAGAGGAAAATAATCCCATATGGGTGATTACGGGCCTACTCTTGTTTTTATTTACTGCAGGATATCGGGTACTAATTAATTTGTATAACCCCTTCCTCTGGTTTGGAGTTGGTTTAATCATCGGACTTAGTGCCTTCCTAATTCGATTGGTACAGCGCAAGCAATCTAAAAAGAACTTGAGTTAAGGGTAAAAAAGAAATGCAGAAGTTCATCCAAGGAATTTCAATTGATTTTAAAAAAGAAGAGACTAGTCTTCCTATTTTTGACGTTTTCCGGGCTGATAGGAAGTCACTTTTCGTTTTTCAACATCCTCTCGGTAGAAAGCCACCTCTTTGAATTGGGCATCTGCATAACGCTGTCCTTGGTCAAAGAAATGAGGGGAATTTGGATCTGCTTGTTGCCCACCAGCCAAAACGGACTTTGCCCGTACTTTTTCACCAAATTCCACTACAGCCACAAAACTATTACCCCGGTACCCATAAAGTCGCTTGGTATTCTCGGTAGCACGGGCGCCAAAAGCAGCTAAAGCTCCCCAGTTGCCAGAAGCCAATCCAATTGGCACATAGGGTTTATAATCATCAAAATCTGCATCAATCGCACCGCTCAACCGTTGAAAGCGGTTAATTTCACCCCAAGGGATATTCCAGGACCCAAAATCTGCTTCCATTTGAGTCAGCGTCTGTTGAAATACCTGCTTGATTTCTGCGGAAGTAGGGACCTTGGCAGTAGGGTTTGGTTGCGCAAATCGAGACAAACTTCGAAAGACTCGCTGGTAATTTTCCCCATAAAAATGTGCCAAAGACATGGCCATTGACTCCTTGGACGTTTTATAATCCCAGCTTGCTAGAATAGCCAATGCAGCAGCCTCTCTTGTCAAATTTGATTCTTTGGTTGCAGCAAGCAACTCTGGAATTAGGTAAGAAAAAGCGGGTAAAAACGGGTCGTAAGCTAGGGCAAGGAAACCATCTAAGCTAAGCTTTTCTTTCTGTTCCTCAAGCAGTTTAATCGCATGCAATCCGCGAAAATTTTCTTGATCAGGGGCCATGTAGCCTGGATAATCTTCTTTTTTTGGACTAAACTCCCCTGCTGCGGTAAAGGGAGTGGAATTGCAATTTTGAATCCATCCAGTCCCTGGATTGAGGATAAGGATACTTTCATCCACGGTGTGAAGCCCCTGCCAATCCGTCTTTGGATCCGCCCCATCAACCGTTTTGGAAAAATCTAGGTTTGGATTTCGCTTTGGAATAAAATTACCGTGGAAATAGGCAATATTCCCCTCTCTATCTGCAAATACTGTATTGTTGGAACTATTGGTACGAAGATCCATCATTTCCTTAAATTCAGCGTAATTGGCTAGTTTGGTACGGGTATAACTCTGGATTAAAGCTTGAACTGGATTCCAGTTAATTTTTGTAGCTACCCACTTCCCTCGTTCCTGATGGGTGATGGGGCCATGGTGAGTCCGGTAGATGGTAAACTCTTTTTCCTTTAATAGATTTCCTTCCTTGTACTTTAAGGTAATTTGTTGCGTTTCCAGAGGTCGCTGTTCCTCACCATAGCGGTACCTGTAATGTCCATTCTCCACCGTAACATCCTCTACAAATTCATCGATAAAATCTACAAAGGTGGAGGTGTGAATCCATCCAGTTTTCTCATTAAAACCTTGGTATACAAAAAATTGACCCCAGGTAACTGCCCCATAGGCATTAAGGCCCTCTTGGCTGATTACATGCACCTCAGGACGAAAATAAAAAGAGGTATGTGGATTGATGAGTAGCATCGCATTGCCAGATTCGGACAGGCTCGGAGCAATGGCTATGCCGTTGGACCCCCTGGGTTCATCAAAGTTTAGCAGCATCGATTCTTCCAGTTCCTGCTTTAAACCTAAGCTAGCCTTTGGCTCGTAGAAAGCCTTTAATCGCGCGGTAGAGATTCGCTCCAAATCTCCACCAATGGATCCTTCAAAGAAAAATAACGGCATCCAAGGTTCATATTGCGTAATAACCTGTGGTTGTACTTCAGGGTGGGTATACAAGTAATAATTGATGCCATCCGCAAATGCTACACACAATTCCTTGAGCCATTCGGGTGCTTGCTGATAGGCTTTTTGCGCTTCTGGGGTAGTCATGTAAAGTTGTGCCCGAAGGTCGGAGTACAATTCCTTCTCCCCTTCCAGTTCGGCTAACCTTCCCATCGCCCAAAGGTAATTCCGTTCCACTCTTCTAAAATCATCTTCGCATTGTGCGTAAAGCAAGCCAAATACTGCATCTGCATCATTTTTACCATAAATATGAGGGACCCCAAAATCATCACGAATGATTTCTACCTCCTTGGCTCTGGATTCCCAGCGCACTAGCTCTTGTTGCGAAAAGGTAGAAAAGGAAATTAGCCAAAAGGAAACTAAGGAGGAGAGGGCGAAGTAAATCGGTTTCATAAGTAAAAATTTACTGTAAGGTAGTATTTTTTGAAATTCCAGTCTAGGACCCAAAAAAATACAAAACCAACTTAGCCAAGTCTAGATATTCATTTAAATAAATGAAACTAAATTTCTGCCTCATTTTTCTTCCTAGTCAGGTTTATTCGTTCGATTATCGCTATTTTTGATTTTTATTACCGTGTATCCATGAAAAAAATTGCTGTTTTCACCTCTGGAGGTGATGCTCCAGGAATGAATGCTTGTATCCGTGCTGTGGTACGCACAGCCATCTACCATGGCCTAGAAATCTATGGTATCTACAGGGGCTATGAAGGGATGATCGAGGGAGATATAAAGCGAATGCAATCGCATTCGGTATCCAATATAGTTCAGCGTGGTGGAACGATTTTAAAATCAGCACGATCGATGGAGTTTCGGACTCCAGAAGGAAGAAAAAAAGCATACAACCAACTTCAATCTCTAGGAATAGAAGGATTAGTTGCCATTGGTGGGGATGGAACCTTTACCGGAGCAAAACTATTTTTTGAAGAATATGGCATTCCTACCGTAGGCTGCCCAGGTACAATTGACAATGATATTTATGGAACAGATTACACCATTGGATTTGATACAGCAGTAAATACTGCACTGGATGCTATAGATAAAATTAGAGATACTGCTGCTGCCCATGATCGCGTATTTTTTATTGAAGTAATGGGAAGGGATGCTGGGTTTATTGCTGTGGAATCAGGAATCGGAGGAGGGGCTGAGTTTGTTCTAGTTCCCGAAACAAAAAGTGATATCGACCTTATTGTTAATTCATTAAAAAATCTCAGAAAAAGTAAAAGTTCGAGCATAATTATCGTAGCTGAAGGAGATGAGCTAGGTTCGGCTCAAACCATCATGCAATTAGTCAAGGACCGCATCAAAGATCCATCCAAGGATTTCAAAGTGACTACCTTAGGCCATATCCAACGCGGAGGAAAGCCTACCGCAAGAGATCGGGTATTGGCAAGTCGCTGTGGAATGGCTGCCGTAGAAGGACTTCTAGCAGGCAATACAAATTGCATGGCAGGAATCATAAATGGACAAGTCTTTTACACCCCTTTCAAAGATTGCATCGGCCAACCCAAACCTATTGTATCTGATCACTTGAAATTAATCCACTTACTCAGTATCTAGTATGGGCTACATTCCTTTATTTTTAACTGCCTCCGCAGCATGCATTCTTTTTTTCTTGACGGTGAGAAATGCACTTTTAGCTAAAATCACTTTACAAAAAAAAATATCCTCACAGCTAGTAGCAGCGCATCCTGAACTTGAATTCATGGAAGGAGGAATTTTAGATCCAGAAAAAATTCAAAAGATTTGGAAGGAAATGGCCCAACAAAAATCAATCCCTCAAGATAGTATTGAACTTTTACGCGAATTGAAAGTCAACCAATTCCAATTTAATAACTTGATCAAAAAAGCACCTTACAATTGGGTGGCAGCATTTGGAGGATTTAAAACAATTTGACTCTCAATAAATGACTCAATTTCCTCCTTTTGATCAGGATGAAACCAACGAATTTGAGCATCCCTTCTAAACCAAGTTAATTGGCGCTTGGCATACCGACGAGAATTTCGCTTCAATAGCCTAACTAATTCCACTTTATCGTACTTCCCAGCCAAAAAATCGAAAACCTCGGTATATCCTAAGGTTTGCAATGCATTCAACCCTCTTTTTTCAACAAGCCTTTCTGCCTCTTCGTACAAACCATCAGCAAGCATTCTCTCCATTCGTTGGTCAATCCGTTGGTACAGTTCCTCCCTTGGTCGGTCCAAACCAATCTTAATGACCTCAAAGGGCCGCACGACCTTTTTCTTAGTTCGAAAACTACTAAATTTCTGTCCAGTCCCTTTCCAAACCTCTAGAGCACGCATCAAGCGTTGAGGATTCGCTTGATCTACCTGTTCATAAAATTCAGGATCCACCAATTTTACTGCACCTTGAAGCCAAGACAACCCCTTATTTTGGTATTCCTGGATAATTTCATCCCGAAATTGAGAGGCTACTTCTGGGATTTCATCCATCCCATGAACTACTACATCGGCAAATAAGCCTGTTCCTCCTGTCATGAGGACAACACGGTGTTTTTTAAACAAGTAGTTCAATAAGTCCAAAGCCTCTTCCTCGTACTTGCGTACATCGTAAGAGTCTGTGATCGATAAATTATTGATGAAATGATGGGGAACGTCAGCCAATTCTTGAAGGGAGGGCTTAGCTGTACCTCGATTCATTTCTCGATAAAATTGTCGGCTATCGCAAGAAAGAATCTCGGTTTGAAATTTTTTGGCTAGCTTTAAACAAAGGTCTGTTTTACCAACTCCCGTTGGGCCTACGACTAGAATCAAATACGAAGAAACAGATAGCATCTACCAATTTTTAAAAACTAAAAGTCAGGAGGTTTGAGATGAAAAGCAAAAATATCTTGATTGTAGAAAATAAGCAGCAAGATCTAAAGCTTTTTGAATACCTAATAGGTCAAATTCACACCTTCGATAGTGTCAGTACTGGCAAGGAAGCCC
>JAURGC010000205.1 GCA_030833985.1 Algoriphagus sp.
AGGCATGCTTTCCGAGGGACGCAAAAAAATGGTGAAGCGAGGGCTTCAAGAAAAAATCGAAATGCAGATGGGAGATTCCGAAGGACTTCTATTTGAAGACAATAAATTCGATGCAGTGATCGTTTCCTTTGGAGTTAGAAACTTTGAAAATCTGGAAAAAGGATTAGCAGATATGTATCGTGTCCTAAAGCCAGGAGGAAAGACTGTCATTCTTGAATTTAGCAAGCCCAAGGCATTTCCTATGAAGCAAGCCTATGGGTTCTATTCAAACGTAATTCTTCCACAAATAGGGAAAATTGTATCCAAAGACAATTCTGCCTATACTTACCTTCCAGAATCCGTAGCAGCTTTTCCAGATGGAGAAGATTTTCTATCAGTGTTAAAAAAAGTAGGCTTCAAAAACACCCTATGCAAACCACTCACTTTTGGCATCAGCTCCATCTACGTAGGGCAAAAGTAGTTGTACTCCCCCTACTGCTGCTGTGTGTGGTCGCCACTAGTCATGCGCAAGGATATTTTGGATTGACTAACAATTCAGGGTCGGATGATAAGCTTACCTCCTATGGTTTTTTTCTTGGCGCCCATACAGCTAGCTACCAACTTCGGTATTCTCCTGAATTTCTAGATCCAGCCCAGACTACCAATTCGACTATTCATTCGCTTTTTCCAAAATTTACCCCTGGATTTTCCCTGGGATTTATAGGTATTTTTCGTTTTCACGATCAGGTAAACTTAATTTTCACCCCAAAAATCGGGTTTTACGAATATAAAGTAGATGTGAATTACTTTGATGGAACCGCAACAGCCGTCCTAAACAACGACCCTGCAACCTCCTTACCCAACTTAGGATACCGAACAGAAGAATTGGTCAATGAGGCTACTATGGTTGAGCTTCCCGTCGTATTCAAGTATCGATCCATGCGATTCAACAACACGCGTATGTTTTTTGTGGCAGGCGGGAGTTACCTATTTAACTCCAAAGCGCGTGAAGAAATTAATTTAGACCCTATTGTCACTGCCAGCAGAGACTTTACTGTCGAAGCAGGAATGGGATTTGAGATTTATTTCAAGTACTTCAAGTTTGCTCCTGAGATACGGTTCTCACACGGCATTAACAACCTTTATATCGCTTCCGAATCTACTCCTGATATCAATAATGCCATTTCCTCCCTACGCCGAAAGGGAATTAGCATTTTGCTCAATTTTCAATAGCTTTTTAGGCAATGATCGACGGTTCAAAGTCCATCGGATTAAAATTTCCTAGCACTTTTGCTTTTTCCACGCCATTTTGATTGAATCTCAAATTGTTGTTGTCTGAGACGAAGGACTGCTGACATCTAATTTTTTTATTCTACTGCGGATTTGTCTATTTTGATACCATGAAGCCGAGCACCAAAACCGAAATCCTTGCAGGAGTCAGCACCTTTTTAGCCTGTTTTTACATTATTATCGTCAATCCTGCGATCCTTTCGGTTACAGGGATGCCCTTTTCTGCTGTAGTTACAGCCACGGTTTTGGTATCATCCTTTGGCAGCTTGATGATGGGAATCTATGCCAAAAACCCCATCGTAGTAGCCCCAGGCATGGGGATCAATGCCTTTTTTGCCTATACCGCTGTGTTGGGTTTTGGCCTGACGATTGAAGAAGCCTTGGGAACAGTATTTTGGTCTGGGGTTTTATTTTTGCTCCTCTCCTTATTCAATGCCCGAGAAAAAATCATTCGAGTGATTCCCAGTTCCCTTCGTCATGCCGTCTCGGCAGGCATTGGATTATTCATCTGTTTTATCGGCTTTCAAAATGCCCATTTTATTGTTGCCAATCCTGCCACTTTAGTGAGTATGTCCTCCTTCAAGGACCCCGCCACGCTCACTTTTCTTGCGGGACTGCTCTTCACAGGGGTATTGACCATACGAAAAGTTCCCGGAGCCCTTCTTTTTGGAATCGCTTTTACCACCTTGCTCGCTTGGCCTATTGGCCGCTGGTGGGGAGATACCACAGAGGCTTCTAGCGGAGTAGCGACATTAGTCAACTATACCGGAATTTTCGCTTGGCCAGACTTTAGTTTGGTAGGAAAAGCTGACCTTATCGGCTCCTTGCGCTATAGCTACCTGCCAGTGATTTTTGTATTTACCTTCACCCTATTGTTTGATGGGATTAGTACCTTCGTCGGCTTGGCAGAGGCATCTGGACTCAAAGATGCGGAGGGTAATCCCCAAAATATGCAAAAATCCTTGTTTACGGATTCCTTAGCGACACTTGTGGCAGGCTTGGTAGGCAGTAGCTCGGGCACCGCCTACATCGAGTCGGCAGTGGGAATCTCCGCAGGCGGTAGAACAGGTCTCACCGCCATTACAGCAGGGCTTCTATTTATTCCTTTCTTATTTTTCTCTCCACTCCTATCCATTATTCCGTCCATTGCAAGTTCCATCGCCTTAGTGTTGGTAGGTTCCTTTATGGTCTTACCCCTCACCCAAATAAATTGGAAAGATCCGGAAGAAGCCCTTCCCTCTTTTTTAACCCTTGTCCTCATCCCCTTTACCTATAGTTTGTCCATCGGCATTTCTTTTGGGTTTATCTCCTACACCTTTTTAAAGTTTGGTGCAGGAAAAAGAAAAGAAATCCACCCCATTTTAATTTGGATTAGCCTACTTTCGATTTTCTTTTTAGCCTTATGAAATCACTTTCTTTTGTCCTTCTTTTCCTATCACTTTCACTAGACGCTGCAGCACAACGCACAGCAATTTTGGGAGCTCTAGATCAGGAAATCG
>JAURGC010000046.1 GCA_030833985.1 Algoriphagus sp.
CAAACCAATAGAGAAGGAGAATATGAACTCATTTCGGGTTCTGACCGAGAATTTGTTTTTGTTTCTCAGCCCAGTGGTTTTGAAATTAAGAAGCTTCCAAATGGTTCCTCTTCTATTTTCAAGCTAATTGACAAATCATCTCAAGAGCAAGTTTTAAATTTTGAATTAAAACCAACTGTTGCGACGGATGAGAATCATCATTTCTTGCTACTTTCAGATACACAAATCCAGAACGAATACGAGGCCAATCAATTATTAACCGTATCCGTTCCGGATGTGATGGAGTCTATAAAAAATCTCAATGACCCCAATGCCTTTGGGATTGGTTGTGGGGATTTGGTATACGATAATTTAGAACTTTTTAAAGAATACAATCAATCCATTGAATCCTATGGAATCCCATTTTTTCAAGTAATTGGTAACCATGATATGGACTTTAAGGTGCGTTCAGATGCCTGGACTGCGCAAACATTTAAAGGGCATTTTGGACCAACCTATTATTCGTGGAATAAAGGGGAAATCCATTATGTGGTATTGGATGATGTTTTTTATTTGGGCACAGGCACAAAATACATCGGTCATTTGCCAGAGGAGCAGTTAGCCTGGTTAGAACAGGATCTTTCTTTTGTGGAAAAGGGTCGAACGGTGGTTATTTCCTTGCACATCCCTACCTATACAGGAGCCGTGACTCGATATCCTACCAATGATACGCTCGGAGGCACGGTAAGTAATCGTGAACATTTGTACCGTCTACTAGAAGGTTACCAGGTGCATATACTTTCAGGGCATACCCATTTCAATGACAATATGATCCAAGGAAATATCTTTGAGCATTGTCATGGCACTGTATGCGGTGCTTGGTGGTCCGGTCCAATTTGCTACGATGGTACCCCTTCAGGTTATGCAATCTATGAAGCGAATGGGTCAGAATTAAAGTGGAAATACAAAGGAACGGGCATACCCATAGAAGAGCAATTCCGAGTTTACCCCAAAGGATATCAAAAAGATTTCCCAGACCATTTCTCCCTAAATTGTTGGAATTACGATCCAAAATGGGATATTTCCTGGTATGAAAACGGAATAAAAGTAGGTTCGCCCAAAAAAATAACAGCATTAGATCCTTGGAGTGTGGAACTTCACGCTGGGCCTAGTCTTCCTGCACGAAGAACTTGGGTGGAACCACAACTTACAGATCACTTATTTTTCTTTCAGCCCAATTCTACCGAAAACTTGGTTGTTGAAGTGATTGATCGATTTGGAAATAAATTCACGAAGCAGGTTTAACCTACTTCGTGAATTTATTTTACCAGGCTATGCCATAGTCATCGCCGTAATTACTTGCACCTCCCCAGAAACTCCCGTGTTTCCAGTCGATCCAAATAGCAGTGAGAGGGCCAGATGTTTTGTTCCAAAACTCTAAGGAATAGCCACGCTTAAGTAGATCTCGGCGAATCCAATCAGGGGTGTCTTCCCGAAGGGTAATTGCTCCAGGACGAATTTCATGATTTCCAAAACTACTTTGCATCTGGTAAGAATTGAAGTTGGGAGCTTCAACTGCTTCTTGCACATTCATGTCAAACTCAACTATATTCAAAAAGAATTGAAGTAGGTTTTGATCTTGTGAATCACCTCCCTGAACTGCAAAGGCAAGGTAAGGTTTTCCGTCTTTCAAAGCCATGCTTGGGGTAAGGGTAACCCTCGGTCTTTTTCCTGGTTCAGGTAAGTTGTAGGGATTGAGCTTTTCATCCAATACGAAGCTTTGCATACGTTGGGAAAGCCCTACGCCTGTATTTCCTGCAATTACTGCAGGTATCCATCCTCCTGATGGAGTGACAGAAACTACCCATCCTTCTGCGTCTGCAGCTTCTACCGAGGTAGTTCCACTCTGAAAATCAGCCAAAAACTTGGCGTCCACTTGGCTTGAAATTTCATTTGTATGGAGTGCTGCTACTTTTTCCTTGTTTTTGTTTAACAAGTGCAGGTATGGGTTACTTTCCCCTTGAAATGGATAAGGATCACCTGCGCCGAATGTAGGATTGTTGATAGATCCGATCAATTTGGCTCTTTCTTTCGCATATTCCTTAGAAAGGAGCCCTTTCATAGGGGACTTGACAAACGCTGGATCTCCGTAATAAAAATCGCGGTCAGCAAAAGCCAAACTCATGGCTTGGTATACCGTATGAATGTAAGGAGTGGAGTTGTAGCCCATAGATTTGAGGTCAAAATTCTCCAGAATATTAAGAGACTGGAGAAGTGCAGGCCCTTGGGTCCATTCCTGCAATTTATACACATCAATTCCCCGGTAGTTGACTTGAAGGGGCTCTTCGATTTTCACCTTCCAGTTGGCTAAATCCGACTCGGTAAACAAGCCTCCTTGCTCTCGTGTACCACGTACAATTTCTTTGGCAATATCTCCCTTGTAAAAGCGATCATAGGCAGCGTAGATAGCCTCCTTTCTTGATTTCTTCGCTTTCAACGCGGCTCTTTCCGCTTCTACTAATTTGAGTAGAGTTTGATACAAATCTTCTTGAACAAAGATTTCTCCAGCCACAGGAGCTTCTCTTGATTCACCTAAATGAGGTAGAAAAACCTTTTTTGAATAGGGCCAGTCCTTTATTTTGGATTTGTTGTTCTCAATGGAATTAGCAGTTTGTGCTTCGATGGGGTAGCCCTTGGCCAAGTCCATGGCCGGCTTAAGTACTTGTTCCAAACTCAGTTTGCCAAATTCAGCAAGCATAGTAAGGATTCCCCCTGGTGTACCAGGTGTAGTAGCGGCAAGAGGGCCATATTGAGGGGGGTAGTCCATGC
Organism: Algoriphagus sp.; assembly: GCA_030833985.1. Classification (GTDB taxonomy): domain Bacteria; phylum Bacteroidota; class Bacteroidia; order Cytophagales; family Cyclobacteriaceae; genus Algoriphagus. The sequence goes on from JAURGC010000046.1 coordinate 2,809, forward strand.
CTTCCCCTTTGTAAAATTCAACAGTGGCTCCAGTAGGGGCTATACCCATGGCATTGATAGCCACTACTTTTTTGGTGTTGGGGTTGTAAATTAGTGCCTGAGTTTCTCCACCCCAGGAAAGTACATCCCACATGGTTGAAGTGGCTGCAATCATTGCGCAAGCTGCATCCACGGCATTACCCCCTTGTTGGAATACAAGTGCTCCAGCTGTTGCTGCTAAAGGTTTACCTGTGATGGCTACCCAGTTCTTTCCATGCAAAATGGGACGGTTATTGGGTGTAGTGCCTGCTCCAAGGCCGGGCAGACCTTGGGCAAATCCTTCCCAAGAACATAAGAAGGAAAGTAATAGTAAGATTTTTTTCATATCGAAATGGATAAAACCAGATGGTTACACTTAAATCATTCCCAAACTCGGAAAAATGAAGTTATCGACCAAGGAATTGGGGAGTAATGGCACTATTTTTTTATAGATATCGAGTTATGTTGAATTAAGTCATAGAGTTAATTTTAGTGGTTTCTTGACGAAAAAAATCCAAATCAATTTTAATTTCTCAAGTGCCAGTTAGTGAATTGAAAATGACAAGGAATTGGAAGTGGGTAGATCGTCACTCTCATTTAACAAGCATTGAAGGTATCAACTTGTCCCAAATTCCCGTATCTTTGACTATTCGGTCGTTTTTATGGCCTTTTAATTTCTCAAAAATTATCTCAATTTGAATTTTCTTACTTTCAATTTTGAGACCTCTTTACAAGAAGGTCTTGACTCTATGGGTTTTGATAAACCCACCCCAATTCAGGAAAAAGCAATTCCTGTAATTCTAGCGGGGAAAGACCTGATTGCCTGCGCGCAAACAGGAACAGGAAAAACTGCAGCTTTTGTATTGCCAATTCTTAATAAAATTTCGAAATCAGGAACTACTTCCTTGAACACCTTAATTTTGGCACCTACTCGAGAATTGGCTATTCAGATAGATCAACAAATACAAGGGTTCTCTTATTTTTTGGGTGTAAGTTCGGTGCCTATCTATGGGGGAGGTGATGGAATTGTGTGGGAGCAGCAAAAAAAAGCTCTAGAAACTGGTGCTGAGATTGTAGTCGCTACACCAGGCCGTTTGATTGCGTTACTGGCAGGAGGAAAAATCGATTTGAGCACCCTTGAACACTTGGTATTGGATGAGGCAGATCGCATGATGGACATGGGGTTTTCGGACGATATCTTGAAAATCGTCAATTACCTACCACAAAATCGACAAACCATTCTTTTTTCGGCTACCATGCCACCAAAAATCCGTCAGTTCAGCATGAAAATTCTGAATAAGCCGGAGGAGATTTCCATCGCTATTGGCAAAACAGCCTCTGGAGTTACCCAGGCTATGTATTCCGTCTATGATACCCAAAAAGAGGAGCTGGTTCGTCATATCCTTACCCAACGAAATTACGAGGCAGTCATCATTTTTTGTTCTACCAAAGATAAAGTAAAGGCCTTGTACAAGACCTTAAGAAAAAGCTTTGACATCGAAGCTTTCCACTCCGATTTGGAGCAGTTGGAACGCGAAAAAATTATGTCTGCTTTTAAAAATAGGAAAGTTAAAATTCTGATTGGAACAGATATCATATCCAGAGGAATCGATGTGGTAGGTATTGAGCTGGTCATCAATTACGATACTCCTGGTGATCCTGAAGATTACGTGCATCGCGTAGGCCGAACCGCACGAGCAGACGCCAAAGGGGAAGCCATCACCTTTGTTAACCCCAAGGATCAACCCAAGTTTGTCCGTATTGAAAAGTTGATAGGAATGGCAGTTACCCAAAACCCACTTCCTGCACACCTCGAAAAAGGACCTTCCTACAGTGGAGGAGAAGCATCCAAAGCGAATCCTTTCCCCACATCAACTGCTACAGATCCTTCCTTTAAAAAGAAAAAGAAGAAGAAAAAGAAACCAAGTCAAACTTCAGGGTCGGGACCCAAATCCTATCCTTCGACTACTACAACCGAGGCTTCGAATGTGACTAAGCCAGCATCTGAGCTTGCTCCAAGTAAATATGGTCAGCGTAGGAATGTCATTGATTCCAATTCCTCAAACTAATCATTCTCTTCAATTTTAAATCCATGAAAAGAAAGGATTAGATCTACTTTTCAATCATTCATTTCCCCATTCTTTACTATATCATGAATACCAAAGAACTTAACCTGTTGTTTCAGCGAGATTTGGCACAGCTGAAAGAGGAACTTCAGGCTTATAATCAGGAAGAAAAACTATGGGTATTGGAAAAGCAAATCGCGAATTCTGGAGGTAATTTGGCGCTCCACCTGATTGGGAATTTGAGAAAGTTTATTGCTGCCGATCTTGGTGGATTTGCTTACGAGCGTGATCGAGAGCAGGAATTTGGTTCAACGGGAAAACCTAGAGTTATGCTTTTGGAGGAACTCGAATTGGTGAAAGATCAGGTAGAAAAATCCTTAGTTTCACTTGATCCAAATAAGTTGGGAGATCAATCTATTCATTCTTTTTTTGGTCATCCAATGACCATAGGATACTTTTTAATTCATCTTTATGGACATTTTAATTACCATTTGGGTCAAATCAATTACCATCGCCGCTTATTGGATTGTTGACCTAGAATTAGTGTTACTTAACTTTTTTATCCAAGGCATAAACAGCCCAGCCCAAAGCAAGTATTCCAAGACCTGCCAAACTTTCCTTGGGTCGATCTACGAGCAGGTATCCCATTAGAGCAATACTAAAGCAGATGTAAATGAGTTGAGGAATGGGCTTGAATGGTGTTTTGAATCCTTCTTGTTTTTTGATTTTGAGAGAAGAGTAGACCGTAACTGTACTCATGAGTTGCAGGATAAATCCAGCATAAAGCATGATTTGTTCAAAGGATCCCGATAAAAATAGAATCAAACTTATGGCAGTATTCAAAATTATTGCCCGAACAGGGATTTGATTTGCATTGACCTTTGCCAGCGGCTTCCATAAGTGGTAGTCTTTGGCCATCGCATAGGTCACTCGAGGCCCCACCCAAGCATAGCCTGAGATGGTTGCAATCAATTGAATCCCAATGAAAAGGCTGACCCAAATCGCACCAGTTGGACCAAAAAGATTTCCGAAAGCAATATCTGCTACTTGAACCTGTCCCACCAATTGGGCTACTGATGCGTGTTTGAGCACTACAAGCTGCAATGCAATGTAAATGACCATCACCAGTAGGGTAGCACCAATCATGGCCTTGGGTAGGTTTTTCTTGGGCTGGTCTACTTCCTCAATGATGTAGGCGGCAGAATTCCATCCAGTATATGCATAAAACACATAAATCAAGGAAACTGCAAATCCAGGTAAGAACAATTCATCTTTCCAGGTGCTGGTAAAATTGGTTGCGGGATATTCAGAAGTGCTGTTGAAGCCAAGTCCCAAAGCAATCAGAGCGAGGACAAATCCAATTTTCAGTAGAGTCATCCCGTTTTGGAATTTGGCTGAGCGACTTACTGAAAAAATATGGACAGCAGGTATAAGTACCAAAAAAATCAGTCCCGGAAGTTGTGTTTCCCCTAAAATGGGTTTGAGGTAATTGTTCATTGCCATCGCAGCAATCGCAATGGGGGCAGAAAAACCTACTACCAAGGATATCCAAGCATAGAGGTAGCCAACCAAAGGGTCAATGGTTTCGGAAAGAAAAATATAATCCCCGCCAGTTCGTCGAAAATGAGTACCCAACTCCGCATACACCAAGGCTCCAATCAAAGCCATCATGCCTCCTAGGGTCCAAAGCAATATTATGGTCCAGGTATTTTGAACTGCCTCCAGTTGGAATCCAAGGCTGGTAAATACCCCAGTTCCAATCATGTTAGCGATAACTATTCCAGCAGCGGTCTTCCAGGATATTTTTTGGCTTGTAGATTTCAAAATAGATTCAGGATAAGATTTTCTAATCTACATGCTGAAATTCGATTAGTTGTAATGCAAATGAAAAAGTTTTTGAAATTTATTTAAAGTAAAACTAGGTATGATTATCGCTAATTTATCTTTTTACTTCTGTTCTTTCCCGTCTGAAATAGAGATACATACACAAGCTGCTCGTTGCTGTTAGAAAATGCCAAAGCGCATGTCCTTGCCAAATAGACATGGGGTCACAATTGATTTTGGCTACATCCATGGCTCGAATTTGGAGGGCAATTGCGAGTAATCCAAAACTCAATAGGCCTAGTAGGGGGATTCGTTGGGAAGGGTATTGAAAATAATGGATGCTGCTAATTACCAAAAGGATAAAAAACAGGGAGGGCAGAAGAATGGAACTTGAAATTTGAAGCGCCAATGGAAGGAATCCAGCAATTAGAAAAAGCATTGCAGTTACTAGGCGAATCTGAATTTGATTGGAAAGCTCTGATTTTACCAGTACCTGAACCAATCCAATACAAATTAAGCTGAGTGTAAGCCCATAGGTGGCATTCATATCAATCCGTTGTCCAATCCAGGTTAATGAAGAATGGAAAAATCCAGAGCCAAAACTTAAGTATATAAAGTTGACAGCAAGCAGTATGGTAAGAAAAGGGAATTTTCTAATTGTGCTGGCTTTGGGATTTGAAAATCCTTTCCAGTCCTTCCAGCCTAATTGAATTAACACTAATCCATAGAAAAAGTAAATCAAATTAGAATAGGTATTTATGGGTTGGTGAAAAAGTCGTTCGGGATGGTTAAACTCGCAATATTCCACTGTTAATGCGGATTTACTGACCACCATTCCCTCCCAGACACGGCTATCCAAAGTATTGTCTAATGTCAAAGCAATTCAAAATAAAATCCCAGTGCCAAATAAGGAATTTTTTAGTAGCAAACTATTTTTCATATAGAAGGAAAAAAAGCATCCCGATGAGTCAGGATGCTTTTTTTAGTTAAAGTATATTTAAACTTTATTTTTTGATATTCCCAAACAAATCGATTGGAGTAGTCTTTACTTTCTCCTCGAATGCTTTCCATTCCCCTTGAATGAAGGCTTCTACTTTGGCAATCGCTTCTGAAGCGGCATCTTTTGCCTGTTCAAGTAAGCGTTCCTCTGTAGCTCCAGGTGCCGCATAACTTGAATTGGCATAACTTCTTGGGGCAAACAATTTGGTCATGGTGGTCGGGAACAAATTCCGAACAATCCCTTGCCCTTCGTATCGAGGTCCAGTGAATGCTTCGCGGGCTGTATCTAATTTCTTTTTGATCTCCTTTGCTGCACTTTCCAAGGCTTTTGCCTCCTCTGTCTTCAAATCTTTGACCATGGAGTTGACCTTATCAATAACTTTTTGTGCTTCATCCAATTTCTTGGTGGTGGCAGTCACCTCAGAAGTAAGTGCCTCCACTTTTTTCAAGAAGCTGTCTTTGGCTTCCAGATTGGAAATGGTAGGCTTGATTCTTGGGTCAGCATGTACTGTGATGGATGTTTCGGAAGTCTCTCCTCCATATTCCATGACTACTTTATAGGTGCCAGGAAGGGCATCTCCACCACTTGGTTCAAAGAAGCCTCTGCTTCTTCCTCCTCCTCCTTGACCACCTCCCCATCCACCGGTCATCTCAGCCGTAGATTTGCGATCAAGGTTCCAAATGATTCGATTGACTCCAGTAGATGGAAGTGTCTTTAAGGTTCTAATTTGTTCCCCAGAGGCAGTGTAAATTTTTACAGTTAAAGAATCTAATTTTTCTTTTTCATCTTGGATTAAGTAGCTCAATCGGCCTCCAAAAGGTCTATTTTCACCAGCATACTTGGCTGATGCCATGAAGCGTTCGCCATGCGGCTGCTGGATTTCTGCTTGGTAACCGTCAGGAGCAGGGAAGGCTGTGATTTTTCCAACGGGAGCTTTTCCACCATTTTTGGCAAATGCTCGAAGAGGACGTATATCGTCTAAAACATAGATGGCACGTCCAAAGGTACCAATTACCAAATCCGCTTCTCGCTCTTGGATAGTCATGTCATAAGTAGACACTGCTTTCGGATAGCCATGTTCCCATTTATTCCAAGTTTTAGCTTTATCAAATGAAACGTATAAGCCAAATTCTGTCCCCAAGAATACTAGGTTTGGTTCGGTAGGATCTTGTTTGATGGATAGGGTAAAGCCCCAGACTTTCGAATCATCAGCGATGCGGGTGAAAGTTTTTCCATAATCTGAGCTATGGTACGCATAGGCAGCAAAGTCATTGTTGCGGTAATTGTTTGCAATTACCCATACTTCCCCTGCATTGTATTTAGATGCCTGTACTTGTGGAATCCAAGAAGCCTTAGGTAAGCCAGTTAATTTGCCTGCTACATTGACCCAGTTTTTTCCGCCATCTTGCGTTACTTGAAGGTTTCCGTCATCGGTACCCACCCAAATGACATTTTTGTCTACTGGGGAAGGGGCAATTGCGATAATGGTGGTGTGATTTTCTGCGCCAGTAATATCGAAGGTTAATCCACCTGTTTTCTGTTGACGCTGCTTAGTTGAATCGTTGGTGGTTAGGTCTGGAGAAATGATTTCCCAAGTTTCACCCGAGTCGGTAGACTTGTGTAAAAACTGAGAAGCATAATATACGGTATTGACATCATGAGGATCCTGCGCAATTGCTGCATTCCAGTTATAGCGAAGAAATACATCTTTGTCTGGGTGTGTGGGTCGGATGGTCCGGTTGTGACCTGTAAGCTTATCAAATCGGCTCACATTTCCTCCTTGAGACATAGTGTAGCCATATCTAGAGTTGGCAGGGTGAGAAACCACATCAAATCCATCTCCGAAGGAAACTTCTTGCCAATAGGTATTTCGGATTCCATCACCTCTCCAAATATATGCTGGGCCGGTCCAAGATCCATTGTCCTGCATTCCTCCATAAACGTTGTAGGGCACTTCATTGTCTACATTGATGTGGTAAAATTGACCTACGGTGATGCCTTCAGCAAAATACCAAGTTTTACCCCTATCTCTTGAGATATTCAATCCTCCATCGTTTCCATCAATAAGTAGCGATGGATCGTTTGGATTGATGTACCACGCATGGTGGTCGGGGTGCACCCCTGAATAGGAAAGCAATTCGCGGAAGCTCTTTCCTCCATCTTCCGTGATTCCTACACGAGAATACAAGGTGTAAACCCTATTTTCGTTTTTAGGATCGGCATGAATTTCAAAATAATAAAAAGGGCGATCTCCAATTTCTCCTTTGTCATTAATCAGGGTGAATTTTTCTCCTCCATCTTCGGATACATAGAGGGCGTTTTTGGAAGATTCTATCAATGCATAGATTTTGCTGCTGTTGGCCTTGGAAATGGCTAGACCCATTCTTCCTAGATTTCCTTTCGGTAATCCATTTTCTTCAGCGGTTAATTTCTTCCAAGTATCACCTCCATCTTGCGTAACAAAAAGGCCAGATCCTGACCCACCTGATTCAAAAAACCAAGGATAGCGTCTGTGCTCCCACATGTTGACAAATATCTTGTTGGGATTGTTTGGATCCATGATCATCTCACCTACGCCAGTTTTTTGATCAACAAACAAGATTTTTTTCCAGGTTTTTCCTCCATCGGTGGTCTTGTACACGCCACGATCCTCCTGAGTACCCCAAGGAGATCCAATTGCGCCTACAAATACAGTATTGGGATCATCTGGATGAACGATGATGCGGTGGATGGCCCGGGTTTTTTCAAGCCCCATAAGTTCCCATGTTTTGCCTGCATCCATCGAGCGGTAAACTCCATAGCCCATATTGAGGGAGTTTCTTGGATTTCCTTCTCCAGTACCTACCCAGATAATGTTTGGATTTTTCTGATAAATGGAGATCGAACCAATGGAATGCACGCGTTCGTTATCAAAAATAGGCTCCCAAGTGATTCCTCCAGAAGTAGACTTCCAAAGTCCTCCAGAGGCAGAACCGGCATATATTGTGGTTGGATCATCGTCCACAGCATCAATTGCTGTAATTCTTCCGCTCATTGCTCCAGGCCCGATACTCCGAGCTTTCATGGACTTAAAAATGTCCATGTTGACCTGCTGTGCATGCACGCTTAGTTGCAGCATGGCTAGGAAAATAAAGAGAACTATTTTTTTCATGTGACTAAGGATAGGTTTCAATTTTTTAAATAAAGCCAATTTTTCTGATTTTAAAGATTGAATTTACTTCAATGGAATACAATTAATTATAAGAGCTTTATTTTTTTTATTTGGATTTGGGGAAAGCTTGCTTTTTGATTTTCTTTAAGAAAAAATAACAATGGCAAATTATCAATTCAAGTCCTGGCTAGGACTTTTCTTTTTTATGGCAGTTGGCTTAGGCCATGCCCAGAATGGTCGTTTTCAACAGGCCGTTTCCTACCAAATGGAAGTAGCTATGGATGTGGCGACCAATCGGTATCAAGGTACTCAGGTGCTTGACTACACTAATAATTCCCCAGATACATTGACTCGGGTTTTTTATCACCTTTACTACAATGCCTTCCAACCAGGAAGCATGATGGATGTGCGCTCCAGAACGATCGTAGATCCAGACCAGCGTGTGAAAGACCGAATAGCGAAATTGGCGCAAGAGGAAATTGGCTTCCTACATCCCACACGTCTAACTATGAATGGAAAGTCAGTGAGCTTTAAGGAGGTAGGTACTGTTTTGGAAGTGGAGTTGACTGAGCCCATTTTACCGAATAGCTCTGTAAAATTTGAAATGTCTTTTGAAGGTCAGGTTCCCTTACAAGTGAGGCGCTCTGGAAGAGATTCTGAAGAGGGAGTTCGGTATTCTATGTCGCAATGGTATCCCAAAATGGCGAATTATGACGAGCAAGGATGGCATGCAAATCCTTATGTAGGAAGAGAGTTTTATGGAATATGGGGTGATTTTGATGTGAAAATCACCATTGATAAGTCTTATACACTTGGTGGGACAGGATACCTTCAAAATCCCAATCAGATTGGACATGGTTATCAAGATGAGGGGGTGAAGGTTCCTGAGCCAAAAGGGAATACGCTGACTTGGCATTTTGTAGCGCCACAGGTACATGACTTCATGTGGGCAGCTGATAATAAGTACCAGCACGATAAGGTACAGATGTCCAATGGCATTACGGTGCACCATTTTTACATTCCTGGGGAGAAGACTACCGAAAATTGGGAAAAGTTGAAAGAGTTTACTCCCAAAGCAATTGATTACCTGTCAAAAAAATTCGGACAGTATCCTTATAAGCAGTTTTCAGTAGTTCAAGGTGGCGATGGGGGTATGGAATATGCGATGTCGACCCTCATAACCGGAGAGCGTTCTTTGTCAAGTTTAGTTGGGGTAATGGTGCATGAATTGGCGCACAGCTGGTTTCATGGTGTCTTAGCTTCCAATGAATCCTTATACCCATGGATGGATGAGGGCTTTACTTCCTATGCATCGAATTTGGCTATGGCTTCCATATTTAAAGCAAATGCCACACCTCATCGAGGGTCTTATAATGGCTACTACCGATTGGTAAAGTCTGGCTTGGAAGAACCCATGGCTACCCATGCAGATCACTACCAAACCAATTCAGCCTATGGTGCAGCTGCATACAGTAAAGGGGCTGTTTTCTTGGCCCAGTTGGGTTATGTAATTGGTGAGGAAACCCGTGATCGTGGTATGCTTCGCTATTGGAATACCTGGAAGTTTAAGCACCCTAATGTCAATGACTTGATTCGTGTCATGGAAAAAGAAAGCGGATTGGAATTGGATTGGTATAAAGAATACTTTGTGTATTCTACTAAAACAATTGACTATGGAGTAAAGGAGGTGAAAGCATCTGTGGAAGGTACCTCCATTACATTGGAGCGGATAGGAGCGATGCCTATGCCAATAGATTTAGTGATTACCTACAAAGACGACACCAAAGAACTAGTTTACCTTCCTTTAGAAATCTTGCGTGGAGAGAAAAAAATGGAGCCAAATACTCCCATTCTTGTATTAACTCAGGATTGGCCTTGGGTAAATCCAACACTAACGATTAGTTTAAAAAGACCATTAGATACTATTAAATCTATTGAAATTGATCCAAGTCAGCGAATGGCAGACATACAGGTAGAAAATAATAAAGTGGAGTTTTAAGCTCCACTTTATTTTTTAGACATAAAAAAAGGTGGATTAACCACCTTTTTTATTTAGAATCAACCAGCGTTTTTCTTTTCCTGTACTTCAGTACGGATAGCCTGTGCTAGGTTTTTCAAATCTTGCATACCTTTTCTTACGCGGGTACCTGCAGCTTGATTTCCTTTGTCGTAGAACTTTTCGAAGTCAGCTTCCAAGCTCATTACTAGATTTTTTACGTCGCTAAATCTGCTCATAGTAAAAGTTTTTAGGGTTGATGATAAGTTTATTTGGGTCTAATATAGGCCAAATACTTTCTATTTCAATCCTGAGGCACTTTTTTTTACTTTTTTTTTACTCTCCGAAAGAAAGTGCAAGCTCAGAATTCTTGTAAACTCCTGATAAGAGCTTGTCTTTCACTGCTGCAAACGCTTTTACAGTCAAATTCACATCATCCAAAGTATGTACAGCTGTAGGGATTAATCGTAAGATAATCATGCCTTTAGGGATTACTGGGTAGATGACCACGGAGCAAAATATTCCAAAATTCTCTCTCAAATCCATAGAAAGGGCTGCTGCTTCCCCAACAGTTCCATTCAGTACAACAGGAGTAACTGGAGAATTGGATTTTCCTGTACTAAATCCATTTTCAACTAATCCTTTACGTAAAGCATGCACAATTTTCCAAAGGTTGTCTTTCAACTCTGGCTGACTTCTTAATAAATCGAGACGCTTGAGTGCTCCTTCTACGAGCAGCATGGGTAGGGATTTTGCGAAAATTTGAGAGCGCATATTGTATCTTAAAAACAAGATCACATCTGCATCTCCAGCGATGAAGGCACCTATAGAAGCCATAGATTTGGCAAAGGTCGAGAAATACAAATCAATTTGATTCTGTACCCCTTGCTCTTCTCCCGTACCTGCTCCAGTGGTACCCATAGTTCCAAAACCGTGTGCATCATCTACCAACAAGCGGAAGTCAAACTTATTTTTAAGGGCGACGATTTCCTTCAACTTACCTTGGTCTCCAGTCATCCCGAATACCCCTTCAGTGATTAGGAGGATTCCTCCGCCTGTTTCTTCCGCTAATTTGGTTGCCCGTTGAAGTTGCTTTTCGCAATTTTCAATGTCGTTATGCGGAAATACATAGCGTTTTCCCAAGTGCATGCGCAAGGCATCGATGATGCATGCATGACATTCTGAATCGTAAACTACCACATCCTTTCTATCTAGGAGGGCATCTATAACGGACATGATGCCTTGGTATCCATAGTTTAATAGGTAGGATTTTTCTTTGCCCACAAACGTCGCAAGCTCATCTTCCAACTGTTCATGAAGGTCGGTTTGTCCAGACATCATTCGTGCACCCATCGGATAGGCTGCACCCCATTTGGCCGCTGCATCTGCATCTGCTTTTCGCACTTCAGGATGGTTGCCTAAACCTAGGTAGTTGTTCAAACTCCACGTTAGGACTTCTTTACCCTTGAAATGCATTCTAGGAGCAATTTCACCTTCTAGTTTGGGAAATGACCAATAGCCATCAGCAAATTCAGAGTGCTTGCCTAGAGGGCCCATATTCGTTTTTAACTTTGCAAATAGATCCAACGTCTTAAGAATTTAGAGTGTTCGGGGAAATGGGTTCGGTTTTAAAACAGCCAAAAATAAGACTTATCTTCCTTGGATGCAAAAAACAGTTTTTATACCCTGTCTTGACTTCGAAAGCTCAGAATAAATGCCTTATTTCGTTAGAGTTATTTTAAAGTACCCAAATTATACTTTAGTGGATTAATGAAAAAAATCACCAAACTTTTGGTAGCCAATCGAGGTGAAATTGCACTTCGGATTATGCGCACTGCTCGTGAGATGGGAATCCGCACTGTAGCAGTATATTCTGAGGTTGATCGACTCTCACCGCATGTTCGCTTTGCTGATGAAGCGCGTTGCCTAGGACCAGCTCCTTCCAATCAATCCTATTTGGCTGCAGACAAAATTTTGGCTGTTTGTAAGGAGTTGGGAGTAGATGCAATCCACCCGGGGTACGGTTTTCTATCAGAAAATGCTGCATTTGCCAAGCAAGTTCAAGAAGAAGATATTTTGTTTGTAGGTCCCTCTCCGGCATCTATCGAGGTAATGGGGTCCAAGCTTGCCGCTAAGCAAGCGGTTGCTGCTTATGCTATTCCACTCGTACCCGGAACGGAAGAAGCGATTTCTGATGTGGCTGTGGCCAAAGCCAAAGCGAAAGAGATTGGATATCCCATTTTGATTAAAGCTTCAGCTGGAGGAGGAGGTAAAGGGATGCGTGTGGTGGAATCAGAAGCAGAGTTTGAAGAGCAAATGAATCGTGCTGTTTCCGAGGCAATCTCTTCCTTTGGTGATGGGGCTGTTTTTATTGAAAAATACATTTCTTCTCCTCGACATATTGAAATTCAAATTTTAGGGGATCAATACCAAAATCTAGTTTATTTATTTGAAAGAGAATGTTCCATTCAGCGGCGTCACCAGAAGGTGATTGAGGAGGCCCCCTCTTCTGTCGTAAGTCCAGCTATGCGAAAGGCCATGGGTGAGGCTGCGATTGGTGTTGCCAAGGCTTGCAATTATTACGGTGCAGGTACCGTGGAATTTATTGTGGACGAGCAACTCAATTTCTATTTTCTTGAAATGAATACTCGGCTTCAAGTAGAGCATCCTGTGACGGAGATGATTACAGGAAAGGACTTGGTTCGGGAACAAATCTGGATTGCTGAAGGAAGGCCACTTTCTTTTGCTCAAGAGGATTTAACCATCCAAGGACATGCGATTGAAGTACGCGTTTATGCCGAAGATCCGAAAAATAACTTTTTACCAGATATCGGAAAGCTGATCGCTTACCGTCGACCCCAAGGAGCAGGGATACGGGTGGACGATGGATTTGAAGAAGGCATGGATATTCCAATTTATTACGATCCCATGATTGCCAAGTTGATCGTGCATGGTGCTACTCGTCAGGAAGCCATCGCTCGGACGATTCGTGCCATTGACGATTACCAAATTTCGGGTATCCAAACGACCTTGGATTTCTGTCGCTTTGCCTTGTCTCACGACGCCTTTCAATCGGGGCAGTTTGACACCAAGTTTGTGGAGCGGTACTTTAGGCCCGAATTCTTAGAACCTCAGTTTTCAGAAGAAGAAAAAATACTTTTTGCTGCCTTAGCAGTCGAATTTTTTGAAGTTGAAGATAAGCTGGTCAACCCAAGGACTCCGCTTAGTCAAGCCAATTGCACCCACTGGACCAATCGCTTGACCTGATGGCTGAACTTCTACCCATTAAAGCTTGGCGTTATTCCAAAGAGCTTGGAGAGCAATTGGAAAAATTGACTGCGCCACTTTTTGATGTGGTTTCCTCTAAGCAAAGAGAATTGTTGTATCAAAATCCTCTGAACAGCATTCACTTATCCGTTCCCGAGGGAGAAAATGGGCATTTAAAGGCCAAAAACTTACTCAAAAAATGGAAAACCACTGGAATTTTGGAGCAAGATGATGTACCAGGAATTTATGTGTATTACCAGTACTTTCGACTTCCAGGGGAAAAAGAAGAGCGGTGTAGAAAAGGATTTATTGCGCAAATAAAAGCTACCCCTTGGGAGGAAAATAAGATTTTGAGACACGAAAATACCCTAGTATCCGCAGTCCATGATCGGGTTGATTTACTTCGTGCTACCGAAATTCAAGCTAGCCCCACGCATGGTTTGTATGAGGATGAAAATCAAGAACTAGCCCCATGGATGGATCAGGCCATGGAACAGCCCTTGTATGAACTTGAAGATTACCAGGGAGTTCGTGAAGTTTTAGCAAGAATTACAGATTCAAGGATTATTTCAAAATTCTTAAGCGTTTTATCTGATAAGATAGTCATCTTGGCAGATGGGCATCATCGACTTGAAGCAGCCCTTGAATATCGGAAAGAGCGGGAAACCATGCAGGTTATGTCCCCTTGGAAGGCTACGGACTATCATTTGATGTATTTAACCAATGTGGTTGGAAATCATTTGGAAATTCTTCCTACGCATCGTTTGTACTACGATGAATCGCTTGCAAAAGAAGTTTTCTTCGGAGCCCTAGAATCCTGGTTCGAGATTCGAACGATAGGAGAAGCCGCCGAACTTGCTACCTATACCTTTCAAAAAAAACATACTTTTGGTTTGATTTGGGAGGATGCTGCTTACGTGATAAAGTTTCGCAAAGAGAAAATCGATCAAGTAGCTACCGCTTTGCCTGAGGTACTACGCCAATTAGATTTAGTCTTATTGCATGACGTTCTGTTTGATAAATTATTAGGAATTTCTCCAGAACAACAACGGACTACTACTGTATTGACTTACGAGAGAAATTTTTCAAGGTGCGTGCAAGAGGTACATTCAAAAAAAGCCAAATTTGCCATTATTACTCGAGAGATTGACTTGAATCAGGTTCTTGAGGTGTGTAATTCAGGGTGTCTTATGCCCCAAAAATCCACTTACTTTTATCCAAAAGCAGTAGGAGGAATGTTATTTGCTACCGTTAACCAAGAAGAATTCGAATACGACTATGCCCAGTTTTTTAGCTAATCTAGCTTCTAAAAAAATTATTTTGGGTTCTAATTCACCTAGGAGGCAAGAGCTACTTAAAGGATTAGAACTAGAATTTGAAGTTCGTGTGTGCCCGATTGAAGAAGATATTCCTACTGACCTTCCCGCTCAATTTGCAGCAGCCTACCTTTCCAAACTAAAGGCAGATGCCTTCTTAGACCTGGAAGAAAATGAGTTGCTAATTACTGCGGATACGGTAGTGATTGAAGGAGATCAAGTCTTGGGAAAACCAAATGATCAGGAGGAAGCATTTGAAATGTTAAAAAGATTATCCGGTGCGACCCACACGGTGATTACTGCGGTGACCCTAAAAGACCTGAATACTTCAATTACTTTGGAAGATGAGGCAAAAGTGACTTTTCGTCATTTAGATGAGGAAGAAATACACCATTACCTAAAAAACTACAAGCCCTACGATAAAGCAGGTGCCTATGGAATTCAGGAATGGATTGGCTTTGTAGGAGTAAGTTCCATTACTGGCTCTTATTTTACCGTGATGGGCTTTCCTCTTCACTCAGTCTATGCTCAACTAAAAAAATGGGGGTAAGCGTACATTTTTGACATGCAGGCTTGCAATAGGTCTTGCTGTTTTATCAAAAAAAGAAGGCGGGATTTTTTCCCGCCTTCTTTTTTTACTTTTTCACTCGCTTGCCTTCTACTGCGAAGGAATCCATCAATATACCTGTAACGTTCTCTTCACCTTCAGGTTGGAGTGTTAAGTACAGATCATACCCTTCAGCAAAGAAATAAAGTGTCACCGAATTTTCACCTTCAGTAATTTGTGACATGGTAGTTTCGGTACTTGTGGCAGCATCGATAAATTTACCCACTAGTTTGCCTTCAACGCGCTCAAGAGACAAAACAACGTTTACGGTTCCATTTGGCGTATCTTTAATGGTTACTTCCCATTCGCCAACAAAAAAGTCTGTGTTTTGTGCCTGGGTAGTCGGGGACATTAAAAGGATTGCTAATCCGAATAGGAGGGAGGAAATCAGTTTCATGGTTTTTTAGTTTTGGGATATAATTAGAACGGAAATATAAAAAAGCTTTTTAATTTTTCTTATGGTTTTTGAAACCCCGAGTACCGAATACAAAAAGAGGTTCCAATCTCCTTTACCTTATTTTAGCATATGAATTTTAAAAAGGTAAGACATTTAGATTTTTCAACTAGTAAAACACCTTCAAATGAAGATAATTCAATAAAAAAAAAGGGAAATTGCACCTAATTTTAACGATCAGGCTAGAAAGCACGAAATAGTTTTATTGATCTAGCTCTATAATTTCAACGGATTTTAGTCCTTTATCTACTGTTAATTTTTTCCAGGGAGCGTTTGGAAAAAGTAGAGAAGTTAGCACCAATTCTCCCTCATTGACGAACACTTCAATGGAAGTGGCATCTAAGAAAATCCTTAGGGTACTTGCTTTCCAAGACATGGGAGCTGAGTGAGCGGCTTCAAAATCTAGATGAAACGATTCCTTTCTTGATTTTCTTCGATCAATGGTAACTAGTCCCATTTCTTTACTAATGATGACTTCTTCCCCCATCTCGTTGGATAAAATCATGGAAAAGTGTTCGTCTTTAGTTACTTCTGCCAAGATCTCTACTGCTCTACTCGGTAACAAGGATTCCTTTTCTGACAGATAATAGTTCGTGCCTCTCAGCTTTTCTAGTTCCTTGGCAGGTGCTGATTGAAGTAAAAGCGTTCCATCGACATCGAATAGGCGGAGTTCTCGCGGAAGGGTTAGTGCTGACCTCCAGGAAGAAGTAGGTACTACTTGTGCATACAGCCAGTTACTCATCCAACCGATCCAAAGCGTTCGGTTTTGGCCTTCGGGAAGATTGGACCAAGTAACTCCCGCATAATTATCTGGGCCATAATCCAGCCAGCGAATCATGGTATCGTCTGGGGTGAATTTACCTTCCTTGAAATCTCCAATGAAGTATTGCGTTGCCGATCCTTTTTGTGGTCCTCCTGGATTTATGCTCACTAGTAA
>JAURGC010000178.1 GCA_030833985.1 Algoriphagus sp.
AACTGTACTTGGTACATTTAGCTCTTGATTTTATATCTTTAAAAAAAAGTTTGAACCTCATGCCAGAACGAATTCTCCTCAAAGCCTTTGGAATGCTTGCTGAAAAGATGGGTACCGATACCCTTGAAGTTAAGAATCCAGGTTCGTCGGAGGTACTCAAGCAACAGCTACTCGCTCAATTCCCTGAGCTGAAGGACATGACTTTTCGCATGGCGTTGGACCGAAAACTTTTGCAAGCAGACACAGACATTTCCCAAGGGCAGGAGATTGCCCTACTTCCCCCTTTTTCTGGAGGCTAACTCATGGATAGATTTGAAAGACAAGTGATTCTTCCCGGCTTTGGACCGGAAGGTCAAGCCAAACTCAAGCATGCCTCCGTCCTTGTGATCGGAGCAGGTGGGTTGGGTTGCCCTGCCTTACTATACCTAGCGGCTGCAGGTGTCGGGAGAATTTGTGTGGTGGATGGGGATGTAGTAGCCCTTTCCAATTTGAATCGCCAAGTACTTTTTGGGCAGCAGGACTTGGGAAAAAATAAGGCCCATACTGCCGTGCGCTACTTTCAAGAAAAATACAACGACATCCAGTGGAAGGCGATACCAGAGTTTATTACGGTAGAAAATGCCCAAGAACTTATCTTTCACTACGATGTGGTAGTCGATGGTAGCGATAATTTTCCTACCCGCTATCTTGTCAACGATGCCTGTGTGTTACTAAAAAAAACCTTGGTATTTGGTGCTATTCATCAGCATGAAGGACAAGTATCTGTATTTAATCAGGGTCCTGGTTCCTGCAACTACCGAGACCTATATCCGAAGCCTCCTGCTGCCAATGAGATTCCTAACTGTGCAGAAACAGGCGTATTGGGCGTGGTTCCTGGTATTATCGGGAGCCTGATGGCACTCGAGGTCATCAAGGTACTTTCTGGCTTGGGTCAACCACTCACCAATCGAGTCCTATATTTCAATAGCCTGAATTCCCAAAGCTATGAGGTCGAAATTCAGCCCAGCGTAGCTTCTGAAGTTCCTGGTTCCTGGTCAGACTTTGAACAGCGAAATTACGAGTTGGCTTGCGAGGGGATTGCCCAACTCAACTGGAACGAGGCAATGAAGTTGATGGGCCATGAAGTGGCTTTTGTAGATGTGCGCGAACCTGGGGAAGAGCCTCCACTCGAATGTACAGGTTTGGTGAAAGTGCCTTATTCCATCCTTGCAAACCAGTTAGGCCAATTTGAGGAGGCCGAAGAGATTCTCTGTTTTTGTCAAAGTGGGGTTAGAAGTCAAAAAGCAGCACAACTACTTCAGGAAACCTATCCTGACAAAAAAATATTCTCCATTCGTGGAGGTATAAATGCGCTAAAATCGTAATACCAATGGAAAAGGTCCGCAGCCCCAAAAATATATTCGTTCAAGGCCCCATCTCTGCCGAGAAGATTGCCCAGTCTATCTCCAATCATTCTAGCAAAACAGATATAGGAGGACACTCCATTTTTTTAGGCCAGATCCGCGCCGATGAAAAGCCCGAAGGAAAGGTCCTTGCCATCGCCTATACGGCCTATGAAGACATGGCGCTAGAAAAAGCGGTTGAGATACGGGAAGAGATTTTTTCCAAGTACCCATTAACATGCATGCACATCCACCACAGCCTTGGGGAGATCAAGGTAGGTGAAATTTGCTTGTTCGTCTTTACCTCCTCCAAACACCGGAAAGCAGCGATGCAGGCCTGCGACGAATTGGTGGAACGAATCAAAGCCGAACTGCCCATCTGGGGCAAAGAAATCCTAGATTCTTCCGCTACCCAATGGAAGGTGAATACCTAATTGGTAGGAATTTATAGTCCTTGTAAAAAAGACTTGAATTCGGCTGTATTGAAATTGCTCATGCCCTGCTGGAAAAAGACGATTTTTCCCTCCTTGTTGACCACCAGGGTGGTGGGGATGGATTCACTTTGCAAACTCTTGTTCAATCCAAAGCTGGCATGCACTACAGGGAAGGACCAACTTTTTCCCTCCATAAAATTTTGACTTTTCTTCTTGTTTTGGTCTAGTCCAACCATCAAAAATTCAAGGTCTGGGGTGTCCTTAACTGCATCGTAGAGATCAGATATGTGGGGCATTTCAGCTCGACAAGGACCGCACCAGGAAGCCCACAAGTTGATAAAGACGGTTTTACCTCGGTAATCCTGTAGGTCAATGATATTCCCTTTAAAATCAGTAAACTGTCCGCGGTAGTCAAACTTTTGGTTGGTTAGGTCGGGTACTTCGATACTGGGCTTCATCAGACCTGTTGCCAGCAATACAGATTGCAATGCACCTTGAATCACGGGAAGCAGTCCTGTGAAATACAAAAAGGCAAAAGCAGCTAAAATTGCTCCCCAAGATTTAATCTCTTTTTTCCAATCCATTTTTTTATTGCAGCAGCCCACTGCGCTGGGTGTTTTTTAGATTTTAATAATTCCCTTTTTTTAAATTATAGTAATTAGACCATACACAACAACTGAAAATTGTAGATCTAAATCGGTATTCAATCACAATTGTCTGCGGACAGTAACCTGTTTATAAAACTAAATCTTAAAATTACCTCCAGAAATTCAGATTCTTAGTGACCAAAGACACATTTTAGCTGGTTCTCTTCCATTCCCGCTGTATCTTGTAGCTTTTATGATCTCCTCTTCTTTTCACCATGAATTACGACAGTAAGATTGCCTCCGAATTGGGCGTAAGGCCTCAACAAGTTAGTGCTACGGTAGCATTGCTCGAAGAGGGTGCCACAGTGCCCTTCATCTCACGCTACCGAAAGGAAGCCACGGGAACCTTGGATGAGGTGCAGGTGGCAGCTATTCGGGATCGATTAGAGCAGTTGAAGGAATTGGATAAGCGACGGGAAGCGATTCTCAAGTCGATTGAGGAACAAGGGAAATTGACTCCTGAATTAAAAAAAGCCATCGATCAATCAGAAACAATGGCGCGACTAGAAGATGTGTACCTGCCTTACAAACCCAAGCGCAAGACCAAGGCATCTATAGCCAAAGAAAAGGGGTTGGAGCCTTTAGCTACGCGTATTTTTGAGCAACAGCTAGCCCATGTGCAGGAGGAAGCAGAAAAGTACCTCAATCTAGAAAAAGAAGTAAACTCCATAGACGAGGCTTTGCAAGGTGCTCGAGACATTATCGCGGAGTGGATCAGTGAAAATGCTACAGTGCGGGGCAATCTCCGTACTTTATTTTTGAAAGAGGGGGTATTTGCTTCCCGTGTAATTGCTGGTAAGGAAACAGAAGCTGCTAAGTACAAGGATTACTTTGACTGGTCCGAACCCATAAAAACTGCCCCATCTCACCGGGTCTTAGCCATGCGTCGCGGAGAAAAAGAGGGATTTCTAATGCTCGATGCCCTTCCGGAAGAAACAGTCTCCATCTCCATCCTTGAAAAAGAAATACTTAAGGCAGGCAGTAATGGAGCAATTGAACAGGTCAAACTTGCTATCAAAGACGCCTACAAGCGCCTACTCAAGCCCAGTATTGAAACGGAGATTCGCCTCCATACAAAGAAGAAAGCAGATGAGGAAGCGATTCGGGTATTTGCCGAAAACCTTCGGCAACTCCTTCTTGGAGCTCCTCTGGGAGAAAAAGTAGTGATGGCTATCGACCCAGGTTTTCGTACTGGCTGCAAGTTGGTTTGCTTGGGTGCCCAGGGACAACTTCTGCATTACGAAACTATTTTTCCGCACGAGCCGCAGCGGCAAATTGCCGCTGCAGGTCAGTGCATACG
>JAURGC010000185.1 GCA_030833985.1 Algoriphagus sp.
GCAATGTCGATCCATTCGAAGGGCTAAGGTTTCCATGCTTTTGGATAGGATCCAAGCGTTGAAGGGGGATAGAGAGGGTCCCGTATGTCGGGTAAAAAAGCGTACTTCGTCAATGTATTCTTTTTTACCTAGGATCAAACCGCCTAGCACTCTACCCTGGCCATCTATGTATTTTGTGGCACTATGGGTCACGATATGTGCTCCCCATTTCGCCGGTTGTTGTAAATAAGGGGTGGCAAAACAATTGTCCACTACTAAAATTAGTCCATGAGCTGCCGCAAACTTCCCAGCCCATTCCAAGTCAATGATTTCCAGTCCTGGGTTAGATGGTGTTTCTAGAAAAAGCATTTTAGTAGTAGGCTGTAGCAATTTGTCCCAGTTCTTGTAGTCTGAGATATCTCCATAAGTGGAGCTGATTCCCCATTTTGGGAATACACGTGTAAGGAGTTGGTGGGTAGACCCAAACAAGGATCTAGCAGCTAGGATGTGATCACCCTGCTGGAGTAGGGAGGCGATGCTGCCAAACATGGCGGCCATTCCAGAGGCAGTCGCGATTCCATCTTCTGTTCCTTCTGCGCGGCATACTTTTTCGATGAGGTCAGAGGAGTTGGGATTGGAGTACCGGGAGTAGATGTTCCCCTGAATTTCATCGGCAAACATAGCGCGTGCCTCTTCCGCTGATTCAAAGACAAAACTGGAGCTCAGGTACAGTGCTGAAGAATGTTCGCGCTGATTGGACCGTTCTTGGATGCGGATTGCATCGGTTTCAAAATGTGCCATTTGGCTAGGTTTACAGGTTGATACAGGTTGGCAATTCAAAAGGAATTTTTTTCCCGACAGGCAGATGAACTCAAAAAAAGGTAGGGATTATTCTGCCGATTTATCGTTCCCATGCTGGGTAGGACTTGGCACCTTACTCTTTTGGAGAGGGTTGCCAGAGGGTCATGGAGCCTAGTCTCTCGCCTCTTCTTTATAAATTTCACCTGTTAAAAGGAATACAAATAAAAAGGGAAGGATTCGTAAATCCAAATTTCAAAAATCAATCGTTGAACTGGGTCATGGTCCGTTCAATTCCTATCGTGCAAAATGCCAAGGCCATAGAAATGGCTTTATCCATGATGTCAGGAAGCAGCGATAGTTCTTGCGTAGTAAATCTCCCCAAAACATAATCGGCTTGTCTTCCTTTGGGGAAATCATCCCCAATGCCTACCCGAAGCCTTGGGTAATCTTGTCCTCCACAAAGCTCTTCGATGTTTTTGAGTCCATTGTGACCTGCAGCACTGCCTTTAGGGCGCATTCGTAATTTTTCAAAAGGGATAGCTACATCATCGACCAGTACCAATAGATTTTCTTTTGGGATGTTTAGGGTTTTTAGCCAATAATTAACAGCCTTTCCACTCAAATTCATGTAAGTGGTAGGTTTGAGAAGGTGAAGGGTTCGTGATTTGTGCTTAATTTCAGTTTTAAAAGCAAGGCGATCACTTTTCCAAGTTGCTCCTTCTTTATCTGCAAGTCGATCTAGGATAAGGAAACCTATATTATGCCGAGTTAATTCGTATTCAGGGCCGATATTTCCCAAGCCTACAAGTAGATAGTTCATGGATTTTGGGTTCAGTAGGATAAAAATAAAAAATCCTGCTTGGGAATAAGCAGGATTTTTGTTGAAGTAGTTGTAGACTTATTCTGCCTTCTTTCCACGTAGTGCTCTTGGGATACCAATAGTAACTACAGAAACGTTGGGTGAGGTAAGAATTTCAAAACCTTCGGGTTGCAATTCACTCACTTTAAATGATTTTCCGAGGTCTAGGTTAGAAATATCAACCAAGATATTGTCTGGAAGGGTATTTGCTAATCCTTTTACCTTCAATTTTCTAGTTTTAAATTCTAGCTTACCCCCTTTTGCGATTCCTGGTGAATTGCCTTCAATTTTAACAGGGATTTCAAATTTAATCGCTTTATCGTCTGTGTAAGCCATAAAGTCTGCATGGAGCAATACCTCACTTACAGGGTGAAATTGGGCTTCTTTCAAAACCGCACGAATAATTCTGCCCTCAATATTGAGTTCAACCAAGTGAACCTCCGGTGTGTAGATGAGGTCTCTGAAGAGGATTGCCGGAGAATAGAAATGAACTTGATCAGGAATACCTGGTCCGTAAACCACGCAGGGAACATTGCCGGCATCTCTGATTTCATTCAAAGCAGCACTGTCGAGATTTGCTCTTTTAAACCCTATAATCTCTAGTGTTTTCATGTGTATGTGTATTTAAATTGGTTTCAAATAAATAAAGAACTGATGGAGGTGTTTCCTGTGACTGCGTGAATGGCTTTACCAAACAATTCTCCTACAGTAAGTACTTTAATTTTAGGATTCGGATATTTTATGGGAATTGTATCCGTGATTACTAATTCTTCTAAAACTGAGTTTTCAATATTTTCATGTGCTTTCCCAGACAGTACCCCGTGCGTCACGATGGCACGTACTGAATTAGCGCCTTTTTCTTTGATGATTTGAGCAGCTTTGCATAAGGTGCCAGCTGTATCTACTAAATCATCCACCAGGATTACATCTCTCCCCTCTACTTCACCAATTACCTGCATCGATGCTATTTCGTTGGCTCTTTTTCTGTGCTTATCACAGACCACCATTTCTACTTCAAAATGCTTTGCGAAAGACCTTGCTCGTGCCACACCCCCTACATCTGGAGCTGCAAAAATCATGTCATTCAAGCGAAGCGTACTCAAATAGGGTGCAAATATAGCAGATCCATTTAAATGGTCCAATGGAATGTCAAAAAAACCTTGAATTTGCCCTGCGTGTAAGTCACAGGCCATGATTCGGTCTGCTCCTGCCGAAGTGAGCATGTTGGCGATAAGTTTGGCAGCTATAGATACGCGTGGTCTATCCTTTCGGTCTTGACGAGCATAACCGAAGTAAGGAATTACAGCACATACCTTGTACGCACTTGCTCGTTTGGCAGCATCAATCATCAAGCACAATTCGAGTAAGTTGTCACTCGGAGGGTTGGTGCTTTGAATGATAAATACCGTGCAACCACGGATAGATTCATTAAAGCTCGGAGACATTTCTCCGTCACTGAATCTGGATAATGTCAAGTCGCCCAACTTTTTTCCATAGCTTTTGGCAATTTTTTGAGCCAATTCTATGCTATTGGAGCCTGCAAAGATTTTTACCTCGGACATAGGGATCAAGGGAGTTTGTGGGAAGGAGGAAGAAAAAGGAATCTAAACAAAAGTAATAATTTTGAAGTAAGGATTGGGTCTGTAAACTCTACTTCAGAAAAAAATATGATTTAAAAATCAAACGAATGGATAGAAAAAGTAGGGCTAATTGCCACTATAAATTCTAAATAAAACGATTCATTGACAAAATCCTCCAGTCCTGTAAATTCTGGATCTTCCGATAAATTTCCAACTCAATTCCAAATCAAAGGAGTAAATTAGAGCTTAATAATCTTGGTTTTCTATGAAAAAAATACTTCTGTTACTACTCCATGTAGGTTTTGTACCCTTATTGGTGATTGCTCAATCGATACCTACCCCGAAAGAGCACTTTGGGTTCTCCATTGGTGAGCCCTACCAACTGGCTAATTTCA